>CAYGPX010000066.1:0-7873 GCA_964351935.1 uncultured Rickettsiales bacterium
GTTTTTCCCATGCCAAAAACGCTACTGGCAAGCTGCAAACCCTTAGATGATGCATTCACCAATAGTGAGTTTTTTGGTGTGCCATGTTGTTTCCAGTCCACATCTTGTAATGAATCATGAATCAGATCATTTGCTGTTTTATCATCGGGAATACGCAATAAAGCTTCCGCAAGGCGCATAAGTGCCAGTCCCTGCCGACTGCTTAATGGGTATTGCTGAAAAAAAGCCTGCACCATATCAACGTCATCATCAAGCCTAAGTGCATCAATTATTTTTCCTGCTTTTGCAGCAATGCTAGGATGTAACTGCTTTACGTCCTCCATCGACGCTATGAGCGACTGCAAATATTCGCTCTCATCCACTAGCGCTAACTGGCTTACTTTCTTTAGGGCTTCATCAATGGCAAAAAAGGTTTCTTTAGCTTGTGTGATTTCCATGTTTATTCTCTAAACTCTTCATCAATATGTTGAATATAAACCATAGCTTTTCTAAACAACATAAACAAGCAAAGCCTCTCTAAAAAGAACCTAATATTTGAGATAAAAACCTTTATGTTACAATATCGAGTTTTCACTATTGGCTTCGCTCGCAGCTTATGCTACTAAATAGGTAGTTATATTGTAACACTCAGCAGGAGCAACGTATGCTAATTGGCATTCCAAAAGAGCTTAAGAATAACGAATATCGCGTCAGCATTTCTCCCTTAGGTGTGAGAGAGCTAGTGTACCACGGCCACCGCGTACTTGTTCAAAAGGATGCTGGCCATGCCGTAAACTTTGATGACTCTCAGTATCGTGCTGCTGGTGCCGTTGTGGTGGATACAATTCAAGAAATTTACAACCAAGCTGAAATAATTATTAAAGTGAAAGAGCCACAACTTGAAGAGTGCGCTCTGATTCAAGATGGACAAATTATTTTCTCATTCTTACACTTGGCCGCCGTACCTCAAATTACAAACGCCCTTTTAGAACGCAACTGCATTGCCATTGCTTATGAAACGGTCACAGCACCTGATGGCTCGCTTCCACTTCTTGCTCCTATGAGTGAGGTTGCAGGCCGTGTTGCAGTGCAAGCCGGTGCACATTGCCTGGAAAGAGAACAAGGTGGAAGCGGTGTATTGCTTGGTGGCGTGCCTGGCGTTGCAGGTGGCAAGGTAACAATTATCGGTGGCGGAACCGTAGGCATGCACGCAGCAATTACTGCATCAGGTCTTGGCGCTGATGTTACAATACTAGACAGGTCAGTTAGCCGCATCCGCGAACTTTCATGGCGTTTTGATAAAAATGTGAATGTCTTATTTTCAACTATGGAATCGGTTGAAGAACATGTAACAAAATCAGATTTGGTGATCGGCGCGGTGCTTATTCCTGGAGCGGTTGCTCCTAAAATTGTGGATAAGGCAATGGTAAAACGCATGGCGCGTGGCTCAGTTATCGTAGATGTAGCGATTGATCAAGGTGGCTGTATTGAAACCAGCAGACCTACCACTTACGACAACCCAACATTCATCGAAGAAGGGGTGATTCACTATTGCGTTACCAATATGCCAAGTGCGGTTGCTCGTACCGCCACACGTGCGCTTGAAAATGCAACTCTTCCATATATTCTGGCTTTGGCTGACAAAGGCTATCGTGGTGCACTGAAGGAAGATTTACACTTCCGTAAAGGGCTAAACATTTATCGCGGTCGCGTGACACATGAAGCCGTGGCAAACGATTTAAATCACGCTTATGTTCCACCAAGTTCGTTTCTAAGTTAAGGTGAGTAAATTTTAGCATGCAGTATAATTCACATGATAATCCACCCACACTCGCTCAAAGAATGCAACACTTTGAAACCATTTGCCATGAGCGAAAACAACGGGTAACGCCATTAAGACGCAGCGTGCTATCCCTTATTTTACAAAGCAGTTCTAGCTTGAAAGCGTATGATATTATTCGCAAATTAAGCAGCGCTACAAAAAAAGTTAAGCCACCTGTAGTCTACAGAACACTTGAATTTTTACAGGCACAAGGTTTCATTCACCGTATTGAGCGTGATAATAGCTATACGTCATGCGCACACCCAGAGCAGAAAAAACACCATTGCATGCTGGTAGTTTGCAATAGCTGTGGTGATGTACGCGAATTTTGTGACGACTCACTCTCGCGTATTATCCAGCTAAATATTCATAATGCAGGCTTTGAAATGTCAGCTGGGACGCTGGAAGTAGGCGGTATTTGCCCAGATTGTATAAAAGCTAGAAAAACAACTAATGCTTAATTTTCTTAACTATACCATTTCTTTTGTAAAAATTTATACGCATCCCAAGATGCTCGCTGTATTGCTGCTGGGTCTTGCAAGTGGGCTTCCCCTTGCACTCACTCTTTCAACACTAACGGTTTGGATGAGTGAAGCAGGCGTTAGTAAATCTGCTATTGGTTTATTTGCAGCAGTGGGCACACCCTATGCACTTAAATTTCTATGGTCTCCGCTCGTTGATAACACGCCTTTATTATGGCTTACAAAACGATTTGGTCGCAGACGTGGTTGGCTCTTTCTAACTCAAACTTTTCTTATTATTAGCATCATTGGTCTTGGTAGCACTCATCCTGCTGAAAATGCGTGGATTACCGCACTATGGGCACTGATGGTGGCAACAGCATCCGCCACGCAAGATATTATTCTCGACGCTTATCGCATTGAAATTCTTGAAGATGAGCAGCAAGGTGCGGGTGCTGCTACTTTTGTGTTTGGTTATCGTATTGGCATGTTGCTTTCAGGTGCCGGTGCACTCTTTCTTGCCAGCTATACAAGTTGGTTTTTTACATACAGCACAATGGCACTGCTTATATTACTAGGTACTGTCACCGTTCTAATTACTGGCGAGCCAGGACTACCTAAACCAAAAATAAACCTAAAAAATTTTACACATTGGATAACGCACTCCGTTTTTGATTCTTTAAGTAAGTTTATACAATACCCCTTTTGGCAGATGATTTCACTTTTGCTTAGCAAAATTAGGATTATAATCACACGCAAGCCAAAATCACTCACTCTACAACCAAAGCTTAAAATCTATACTCATTGGCTTAAACACTCGGTGGCCGACCCCTTTATTGAATTTATGCAGCGCCCATTTTGGTGGATGGTGCTACTCTTTGTGCTGCTTTATAAATTTGGTGATGCTTTTGCAGGCATTATGACTAATCCATTTCTCATTGAAATGGGTTTTGATAAAACCGAGATTGCCACGGTGGTTAAAACCTACGGGTTATTTGCCACAATTATTGGCACATTTATTGGAGGTGCTATCGCAAGTCGGATGCCTATTTTGGCAGCGCTTCTTTTATGTGGAATCTTACAAATGTCTTCTAACTTATTGTTTCTATGGCAACTTTATGCAGGTCACGACACAATGGTTTTAGCAGTTGTTATCAGTATAGAAAATCTTGCTGGCGGCATGGGCACGGCTGCTTTTGTGGCCTATATTTCGCGGCTATGCAATAAAGAATTCACTGCCACGCAATATGCCCTGCTCAGCTCACTCTCAGCGGTGGGAAGAACTCTACTTTCAACCAGCTCTGGTATCACTGTCGATATGTTTGGCTGGGCAAACTTCTTTATTATTTCAACCGTGATTGCATTGCCGGGGTTGGCGTTGTTAATACTGTTAGAGCGAAAACTAAAACTTAAGTAACAGCACTTAGCTTCTAATTTTCAATCACATCTTTCACACAATCTAGTGCTCTTATTTCTTCTACCGCATTCATCTTCACATCATAAAGACCGGGCAGTTTGATATCCACTTCCTTTTCATCCACCACTAGACTTAGGCAAATACTAGCGCGTCCTCGTTCACTTAGCGGGATATGCATCGCTAATTCAGCAATTGTGTTGCTATGCTCTAAGTGGATGTGAATACTGCGTTTTCGTTTTGCAAGCTCATCTTCTAGCAAGCTAACGCTTTGTGCAGTAAGGCGCATGCCACCTTCATCTTTTCGTACTTCTGCGCTCATCATAAGAATATTTCCTACTTCCAACACTTCGCGCGCGGCAGAAAGCAAATCCTCATCAAACAATGAAACTTCAACCATTCCGCTTGGATCTGAAAGAATGAGCGTTGCGAAGCGTCCGCGTTGCGAAGAACGCATACGCTTTGAAGTAAGTACGCCTGCAATCTTTACAAAGCTGTTTCCATCTGCAAGCGTTTCATTCATCTTACCAAAAGAGAGGATATTCATGCGTTCTAATGCTTGCTCAAAATGCCCCATCGGATGCTCACCAAGATAAAGGCCTATGGCATTAAACGCATGCATCAGGCGCTCTTGTCCAATCCAGTCTTTTATCTCTTTCATCTTTGGCAAGGGTTCTTCCGCTACTGCATCAGCACCGCCAAACAAGCTGCCTTGATCACTATTTCTATCTGCAATCGCCACTGTTGCATAGCGCGTAAGTGTATCAACATTTTCATGAAGTTGATGGCGGTTTTCATGCACACAATCAAAAGCGCCAGCCTTAATTAAATTTTCTAGCTGACGCTTATTAATCGCTTTTGAGCTAGCACGTCGCATCACATCAAACACATCTTTAAATGCGCCATTTTGCTCGCGCTCATTCACTAACTCTTCCATCGCGGCAGTACCCACATTTTTAAGCGCCCCCAAAGCATAGCGAATGCCAAGCGCTTCGCTTCCTTCTAGCTTTTCAGGTACAAAGAGCGCAAACGAGCGATTTATATCTGGCGGCAACACTTCAATTCCTTGTGTGACTGCCTCTTGCCTAAATATGTTTATTTTATCGGTATCGTGAATATCGAGATTCATCGAGGCCGCCAAAAATTCAACTGGATAGTTCGCTTTAAGCCACGCGGTTTGATAAGAAATCAAAGCATAAGCCGCAGCATGCGATTTGTTAAATCCATAGCCCGCAAACTTGGCTACAAGATCAAAAATGCTACTGGCTTGTTTTTTATCGACCTTATTTTCAACCGCTCCTTTTACGAATAATTCACGCTGAGCATCCATTTCAGCAACAATCTTTTTACCCATGGCTCGGCGCAATTAATCCGCTCCACCAAGGCTATAGCCACCCATAATTTGGGCAATTTGCATTACCTGCTCTTGGTAAATAATTACCCCATAAGTTTCTTTCAGCACCGTTTCAAGCATCGGATGCAAGTAGTCAGGTTCTTCCGTGCCGTGTTTACGCGCAATATAAGACGGTATATTATCCATCGGCCCCGGACGATAAAGCGAGATAAGCGCGATGATATCTTCAATATTATCAGGCTTTAGCTTCCTGAGTGTATCACGCATGCCAGCGCTCTCCAGCTGGAATACACCGACTGAATCTCCTTTTGAAAGCATTTCGAAAGTTTTCTTATCTTCCATCGGAATCTGCGAAATATCAACTTCAATGCCTTTATTACTTATGAGCTCAATCGCTTTTGCAATTACGGTAAGTGTTTTCAAACCCAAAAAGTCAAACTTTACCAACCCTGCGCTTTCTGCATATTTCATCGAATATTGCGTGACAGGCATATCTGAGCGCGGATCACGATAAACAGGGATTAATTCCTGCAACGGCCTATCGGCAATCACGACACCCGCTGCGTGCGTAGATGCATGACGGTTTAAGCCTTCAAGCTGCAAACAAATATCTATCAAATGTTTTACATCTGGATCATCATCGCGAGCGGCTTGTAAGTCTTTATCCATCTCAAGCGCTTTTGAAAGCGTAACAGGATCAAGCGGATTAAACGGAATCATTTTGCTGATTCTATCCACTTGGTTATAGGGAAGTTGCAGCACGCGCCCTACATCGCGCAATACCGCACGTGCTTGCAATTTACCAAATGTAATAATCTGCGCAACACGATCTCTGCCATATTTTTCTTGCACATAGCGGATAACGCGGTCGCGTTTTTCCTGACAGAAGTCGATATCAAAATCGGGCATTGAAACACGCTCAGGGTTCAAAAACCGCTCAAACAGCAGCCCAAACCGCAATGGATCAAGATCTGTAATTTCTAGCGACCACGCCACAATTGAACCAGCACCTGAACCACGCCCCGGCCCCACCGGCACGTTATTGCGCTTACTCCATTTTATGAAGTCAGATACAATCAGAAAGTAGCCGGGAAATTGCATATTAATAATCACATCAAGCTCAAATGCCAGACGATCGAAATATTCTTTTCTCACTTCTTTGCGCTTGGTTTCATCCATTTCATCGGTATAAACATAGCTTTGCAAGCGGCGCTCAAGTCCTTCTTCAGATTGTATGCGTAGCTCATCTGATTCATCCCTACCCTCGCCACAATCAAAATGCGGTAAAATTGGATCACGTGAAGGCGAACAAACTGCACAGCGTTTGGCAATAACAACAGTATTTTCTATGGCCTCGGGAATATCTCTAAAAATCTCTTTCATTTCCGCCGCGTTACGGAAATAGAAATTTTTATTTAGCCTACGGCGGTTTTCTTCCGCTACAAATCGGCCTTCAGCGATACACAGCAACGCATCATGCGCTTCATACATATCACGCGTGGCAAAGAACACGTTGTTGGTAGCCACTAATGGAATATCTAAATCATACGCCAGCTCTAAAAACCCCGGCTCCGTCAGTGCTTCTTCCTGCATGCCGTGGCGTTGCAGCTCTATATAGAAACAATCGCCAAAACGCGCTTTATATTTTTCAGCAACGGCGCGGGCTTCTTTGGTTTGCTTGTCTTGTAGTGCTTTTCCGATAGGGCCATCAGCACCACCTGAGAGCACAATTAAGCCATCACCAAGTTCAAACAACCAATTTTCAGTAATATGCGGTGCAACCCCATCAGGCCCATCTAAAAATGAGCGACTGATAAGCTTTAAAAGATTGTTATAGCCCTGCTCATTTTTTGCCAGAAGCACCAAGCTAGGCAGGCTTTCAGCTACTTTGTGCGCCGCTTCAAATCCACCTTGTTTCTTTTCTCCGGCAACCGCAACTTGCACTCCAATAATTGGTTGAATACCATCTGAAAGTGCAGCCTTTGAAAACTCAAGCGAACCAAACAGATTGCCTGTATCTGTCACTGCCACAGCTGGCATGCGCTCTTGATGGCAAAGACCAATCAGCTTCGAAGGCATGATAGCACCTTCTGAAAGCGAATAAGAACTATGCACCCTAAGGTGAATGAAATCAGCGAGTTTGGCCATGTGTTATTTTATTTTAAATTTGCCCTGCTCAGACTCCTGTCCTCGCATTGGCAGACGCTTCGCTAGCTTATGGCTGGCACTAATTATTTAACAAGCATTCAACTATAGAGTATTCATGGCTACTTACTCAAGCATGAATCTTACTAAACGGCATTTCCCGCTGCATAGCCCGACGCCCACGCCCACTGGAAGTTATATCCACCAAGCCAACCTGTAACATCCACCACCTCACCAATAAAATAAAGCCCCTGCACTTTTTTACTTTCCATTGTTGAGGATGAAAGCTCGTTTGTGTCCACGCCACCAAGGGTTACCTCTGCCGTGCGATAACCCTCTGTATTACTTGGCTTTATTTTCCAGCAATGAATTTCATAAGCCAGTTGTTGTAGCACTTTGTTTGCTAAATCAGCCAGCGTTCTATCATATTGTGGTTTTTCACCCCATTTTGCCGCCAAACGTTTTGGCAATATTTTTGCCAGCACAGCCGCTGGCTTTTGCTTGGGATTACTCTTGCGTTCATCACATAAAAATTCAAATATATTTTGATGGGGCGAAAGGTTAATTTCCAACTCACCACCGCTTTTCCAATAAGAAGAAATTTGCAATATCGCAGGACCACTCAAACCGCGATGCGTATAACGCATTGCCTCGTCAAACTGCGTTTTGTTGCATTTTACAGTCACATCCAGTGCCGT
>CAYGPX010000067.1:0-7850 GCA_964351935.1 uncultured Rickettsiales bacterium
CGCTCAAGCGCGCTTGAGCGGCAATGGCGGCTTCGTCAAACACAGGGTGATCGAAGGTGTAGCGATCATCAATCAGTGCAGGGTCAGGTTCTCTGGTTGGGTTTAGCGTTACCACAATTGGCGTTTTGGTTTTGAGCGGCTGCAAGTTGTTCATCCAATAGCTGAGTGCTACGGCTGGCTGCTCGTCTTGCTTTTGTTCTGAGAGGTACACCCAGCTAGACCATGCCTTGCGTTGTTTTTGCAAGAAGCTTACATCACGGTGCAAAATCATCTCGTTAGGCTGATAGCGAATGCTGGAAAGAATGCTTTGTTCAGCATCCGTGGGCTTATCTAACATCAAAAGTGCCTGATTGCTATGGCATGCCAAGATGACGTGATCATACATGGTTTTTTTGCCTTGTGTGTCGAGCACCTCAACGCCTTTTGCCTTGCGCTTGATGGTTCTTACGCCACAATTTAGTTTAATATTATCGCTGTAGGATGCGCTTAGACGCTTTACATATTCCTTACTGCCGCCAATCACCGTGTGCCATTGCGGCTGATCATTCACGCTTAGCAGACCGTGATTATCAAAAAAACGCAAGAAGGTGAGCGCAGGAAAATCGAGCATTTTTGAAATGGGAGTGCTCCAAATGGCTCCGCCCATGGCTAGCAAATAGTAATCACGAAACCACCTGCCCATCTTCATTTCATCCAGCAATTCACCCAGCGAAAGACTAGTTTCGCGCTCAAGATAGCCATAGGCTTGCTTATTAAAGCGCAAAATATCGGCCAACATTTTATAATAAGCTGGGCGCAGCAGGTTACGTTTTTGTGCAAATAAATCGCTTAATTTACTGGTGCCATATTCGAGCCAGCCATGATCGATGCTGACACCAAACGACATTTCACTTTCAGCCGTGGCTACGCCCAAGCGTTTGAAAAGTGCGGTTAAATGCGGGTAGTTTTTATGGTTAAAAACAATAAAGCCCGTATCAACCGGAACATTACCTTCAGGTGTTTTTGCAAAAGCGGTACGGCTATGGCCTCCGATATAGGCATTTTTCTCATACACCGTAATATCGTGATAAGGCTCTAGTAAATAAGCTGCGCCCAGCCCTGAAATACCTGAACCAATAATAGCAATTTTCATATAACTCCCGCTAAAATATTAGTAGCATTCTAGCGTAAAGAAATGTGGCTTACCACATTTTATCAATGCCATTAACAAATGGTAATATTAGAAGGAGATGGTAACGCGCAAACCCGGTGTGTTATCTTCCAGTTGAATGTCTGCATTGTGAAGCTCGGCAATGGCTTTAACAAGGCTTAACCCCAAGCCGTTTCCGCTGGTGTTTCTGCTTTTGTCAGCACGGTAAAAGCGCTGAAATACCTTATCTCTTTCTTGCTGGCTAAGCCCACTTCCTTGATCAGAAATGCTCACCACAACACGCTTGTTTTTTTGTTCCACCAACAGAGAAACAGTGGTGCCTTTGGGCGAAAACTTAACGGCATTATCAAGTAAATTTGCAAATAGCTGGAACAGTAAATGCTTATCGCCTTGCACTTGTGCCTGTTCACAGTGTTTTAGTGCAAGCGTAATGTTTTTTTCTTCCGAGACTGGTTCGTAAAGCTCTGCCACATCCTGCATTATAGCGATTAGATTTACGGTCTCAAATGGCTGATGGCGCTTGCCTTTTTCAATATTGGAAATACGCAAGAGAGAGTTAAAGGTTTCAAGCAGTGCGTCTGCTTCTTCAATCAACCGTTCCATCTCTTTTTGGGTTGGCTTCTTTTTAGCACTACTTTCTAAGTGCTGGCGCAGCCGAGTGAGTGGCGTTCGCAAATCATGTGCAATGCTGTCGCTCACATCTCTAATGCCTGCCATCAACATTTCAATACGTGCAAACATGGCGTTGAGAATTTGTGCGAGATTGCTTAAATCATCCCAATTTCCTTCAATCGAAATACGCTTGGAAAGATCACCCGTATGCATAATTTGCTGTGCGGTTTTGGCAATCAGATTGATACGGCTGACCACAAACACACTGATAAAAAAACTCACAACCACCAAAAACAGCATAAACGACATAATCATGGCACTCAGCCATTTAAGCTATATCTAGCTATGATCTATCGCGCCAATATCACGTGCAATCAGCAGGCGCGAACCATCACTAAAAGTATGAATTTTGGCGGCTAATTCAGTATTTTGCAGATGAATCATTGCTTGAAAACCAATGATTCCTTCTTTGATGCGCACCACATCCCCTGGTATTTGCTCAATATTTCCTGCTAAAATACCTCCGCTTGATGAAATATAAAGATAGACAGGGTGCGGGCTTGCAGCAGCCTTTTTGGCAATGTAGGGCTGAATAAATGCAGCATCTTCATCTTCTAATGTGGCTAAAATATGCGCCATTTCGCTATCGATAGCAGCCTCGGTTTCACGGATAAAATTCTGCCGCCCAAAGTCATACAGAAAATAGCCCAAAAGCATAGAGGAAAGCCCCAATAGCACCGCAAAAAGCGCGGCCATTTTAAAGCTTGAACTGTGATAGTAGCGCCGATTAATTGTCTTCGATGATATAGCCTGCACCGCGCACCGTTTTGATAAGGGTTCCGTTGGTATCGTCGAGTTTTTTACGCAAACGACTGATATGCACATCAATCACGTTGGTTTGTGGGTCAAAATGATATTCCCATACGGCTTCAAGCAGCATGGTGCGCGTTACAATCTGATTTTTATGCTGCAACAGATATTCTAGTAGTCTAAATTCTCTTGTTTGCAAATCAACCTTCTTGCCTGCACGCGTCACTTTGCGTGTTAAAAAATCGACACTCACATCACCTACCTGATCGGATGTTTTGCGCTGAGAGCTTGAGGTGGTGTTTCTGCGCCCTAGGGCTTCTACTCGTGCGAGCAGTTCTGCAAATGCAAAGGGCTTTACCAGATAATCATCTCCGCCCGCTTGCAAACCTTTTACGCGGTCATCCACATCGCCAAGTGCACTTAAAATGAGTACGGGTGTAAAATTTTCTGCGCCGCGCAATGTTTTTAAAATTTTTAGCCCATCCAGTGATGGCAACATACGATCGGTAATGATGGTGTCATACTCTTCGGTGGATGCTAAAAACAAGCCGTCTTTGCCATCCATGGTGCTATCTACGGTATGACCAGCTTCTTTAAGTCCCTTAACTACATAGTCGAGAACTTGTTTGTCGTCTTCAATCACCAGTAAGCGCATGTTTGTTCCGCATTTAAGTTGTATGATGAATGGAGAACATTTAGCACTAAATGTCAATAGATCTTAGAACTCGTACCCCAGCCCCAGCGATGTAATGCTATCGAGATGTTTTTTATCGGCAGGCACATCATCAATATGCTGAAGGTTATAGTTGAGTTTGAAATATAAAGAATCCGTCAGCTTACTTTTTAAATCCGTATCGGAAATGGTGATGAGCGCATCAGAGCCATAAGAGCTGGAGGTTTTATTTTCAAGGCTGAGTGCTTCACTCAGTTGCCAAAAGGTTTTAACCGTTGCTTTGCCTAACAGAGAGTTGGTTCTTTCTTCGTTGGTGGAAAGGCTTTGCCTTGCACCAGCGCCCAGCTCTCCCGATAGTTGGAATGTCGTGTTATCATAGAATTTATAGCCATAACCTAATAGCTCGGAAGTGCGATATTGAAAGCCACTAAAACGATCATTCACATACTCTAACTCGAAGAAACTATACATTTTGGGTGAAAAAATATAACGACTTTGGTTGTTTACGAAATATTCTTCGTTTGTTCTCACGTCGTCTTCTGCGCTTGAGCGGGCTTTCAGTTCTAAGCTATTATCGAACACGTCTTTTTTATAGTTAAGAGCAGAAGATACATTGAAATTTTGCGTTTCAGTGTTGCCCGAAGCAACGGTAAGCCCTGCATCAATATTGCCTTTAAAGCTGCTTGTGGCTGCTTGTTGCGTTTTAGGTGTTTTTTTAGGGAGTGATTGCTTTTCTTCACTAAGTTTAGCAGAAAGCGAGAGTCTGTAAGCACTAATAGCACCAGAATAGTGAGGAAAGTCGGTCTTTAATTTTTCTTCCACCGCATTTAAAACAAACTCGTTGCCTGAGTCGTAGGCATCAGTAAGGGCATATTTAGCAGTGAGCGGAAGGGTTTCGGCATTGGTGTTGGCATCAGCATCCGAAAGTGACAGGCAGAACAAGATAACAAACAATATAGTAAAAGGGCGTAACATCACAAAAGCTTCGCTAAAAATTAAAAAACGGCAACATAAGCCAACTTCTGCCAGCTTTCAACCCAAGCTTCAAAAAAATAAGAGCGGTTGTGGTGCCGATTTCTTTTTGGATTTTAAAATTAAAATTTTAAACCTGCTTCCCAGTCAGCCTAATAAAATCAAGGCTTTTTAGCATATGAAAAGGCGGAAAAAAGCTTTGAATGTTAAAATTTATGCAAATTAACCATGGCCATAGAGGCGTTAATCTATTAGTAATGATGTGGAAATATATTTTAACACGTTGAACTCTAAAAATTTATAGTATGTCAGCATATATACATCATTTACTTTCGCCTCTTGTAAATTTTCTTATGGGAGTAGAGCGACGCTTGCGAATTTACGCTTATGGCGTAAAAAAGCGTTACACTAAAACCACCCGATTTTTAAATAGTTTTCTAACGCTCGGCAAGATGGTGCTTTATGCATTGATAGCGGTTGCTATATTTTATGGGCTAGATATAAAAGTATCCGCAGAGACAATTTCGTTTCTAAAACGTGATTTGTTTTTTGTGCCACTGGGATGGATTGTTCCTTTCTTGTTGGCAACGGCAATGTTTGCTGTGCCTCAACGGATTCCTTTTGAAACACTTGCGACCATTGGCGCTTCGGTTATTGTTACTTATTTAGTAACGACCATGTTTTCATCATCATTGGGTTATGGTTCGGTTTTATTATTTGATACTGCGCAGTATTTAAAGCCTTTAATGACTGAAACTATTCAAGGAGAAACAAAAGAATTTTCCACTGATTTTACCTTGCTCTATATTATTGGTGGTGCGCTGTTGTCATCTTTTTGTATTAGCTATTTGGTGAAATCAAACCACCAGCTTCATTCTCAAGTTGTGTTTTTGTCGCTTTCAGTCGAAAAACTCGCTTATATGTGCTTGGCAGCTATTTTGTATATGATGCCTTTTGCTGTGTTTGCAAGCATCCTAGATGCATTGCAAACCAATGGGCTTGCAAAAATGGCTAGCCTTGGCTGGTTCACCTTGTTTGTGAATATCCCTCAAGTGGTATATTTATTTGTGCTTGTATGCATCATTCGCTGGGGTACGAAGGCAAGTTTTGGTTTTTCACTTGGCGGATTAAAGCAATTGGCGAAAGTGGCTATACCAAGTGGTTCGAGTGCGGCGACTATTCTTACGAACGTAGAAACAGCGCGTACGTTCCCGATTATTGAAAAATATAAAAATAAGGGCTTTATTGCCTCTATTCTTCCGTTTGGTGCAACGGTGAATATGGATGGTACGGCGCTCTTTATCACCATCATGTGTAAAATTGCTGCTGATATTCAAGGCATTGATGTGGGTTACTGGGAGATTATCCCGTATGCAGTGGCTTATTCATGTGCCGCTGCTGCCGTTCCAAGCGCTTCTATTGTATTGATTACGGCGATTTACTCGTTGTTGGGGATTGATCCTGCCATCACAGTGCAAATTTTGGGTCTAATGATTGCGGTGGATTGGATTAATGATCGTATGCGTACATTTGTAAATGTTTCAGGCGATTTGACTGCAATTCTTCTATCGCTGAACGAACGCTCGCCGTTGCAACTAGTGTTAAAGTGCTTTGGTTTTGGAAGAAACAAAGAAAAGCAATAGCTATTGGCAAAGGGTAGGGCGGCTTAGTGCTGCCTAGCCCTTTCGGCCTTTTCGGCCAACGGGCGTTTTAAAGCCTGCTTTCTAATAGGTTTTTATTTCAAGAATATAAATAAAAAAGCACTCTGCTCTTTTACCGCAGCATAAGCGATGTATCGTTTGCAAGATATTCAGCCAGTGCTTTTGCAATCACGGAAGCGCCAGCTTTATTGGGATGGATGCCGTCACGCAGCATGAGGCTAGGGTTGCCATAAGTGTCTTTTAGCAAGAACGGATAGAGTGGCAGGTCATGCTCCTCGGCTAATTCTGTGTAAATACGGTTAAATTGGTTGCGAAAATCAGGCCCTAAATTGAGTGGCGCTTCCACAGCGGAAAGCACTAAAGTGATTTTTCGTGCCTGCACTAATTCTACCATCGCATGCATATTCTCGCGTGTAATTTTGGGTGAAATGCCACGCAACATATCGTTCGCACCAAGGGCTAGAATCACCATATCAGGTTTATGTTTATCAAGCGTCCACTCAATGCGGCTGCGTCCTGCTGCGGTGGTATCGCCTGAAACGCCACCATTGATGACCTGCACTTGCTTCCCCTTTTTGTTAAGAATAGATTCTAATTGCGCAGGAGGTGCATCTTTTGCTTCAAGTCCATAGCCAGCAGTGATACTATCGCCAAACATTAAAATGCTATAAGGCTTTTGTGTTTGGGCAGAGGCAATAGGTGTGGCAGTAGATAATATAATCAGTAAAAAGATGCGAAGGCACGATACCATGATGATTTCCCTTAATAATGTCTCTTTAACGCTTTCTGGCCCTAATAAAAAGCCTGTGTCCATTTTACAAGAAATAAACCTACAAGTACAGGAAGGCGAGGCGATTAGTATTGTTGGGCCTTCAGGCTCGGGTAAAACATCATTAATGATGCTCATTGCTGGGGTTGAGCAAGCCTCTGGCGGCACGCTCACCGTTGCAGGGCAAGATATTACCCATTTTAGTGAAGATGCGCTGGCTGCATTTCGTCGGAACACGGTGAGTATTGTCTTCCAGAATTTTCATCTCATTCCTACCATGACAGCCCTCGAAAATGTGATGGTGGCGCTTGAGCTTTCTGGCATAAGCCAGACAGAGCAAAAAGCGAAAGAATGTTTGAAGCAGGTGGGGCTTGAGCACCGTATGGATCATTATCCTGAGCAGCTTTCAGGTGGTGAGCAGCAACGCGTGGCACTGGCTCGAGCCTTTGCAATTGAGCCGAAGTTGTTGCTGGCAGATGAGCCTACGGGAAATCTTGATAGTGAAAATGGGCAGAAAATTGTGGAGCTGCTGTTTGCGTTGAAAGAAAAATATAACACCACGCTGCTACTCATTACGCATGATAAAGATTTAGCAGCCAAAACCTCACGCCAATTGACGATGAAAGATGGTAGATTGGCATGAAGAATTCACTAAAAACGCCCTTTAGGTTGGCAATAAGCGAACTGAAACAGGGTTGGAAGCATTTTGCCGTATTTATTGCTTGCTTGGCGCTGGGTGTTTCTGTCATGGCGACGGTCAGTAGTTTTGGGCAAATGGTAGAGCATTCGCTTGAAAGTGAAGCGGGAAGCTTGCTAGGCGGTGATATGGAAATCCGCATCCGTGGGCTTGAAGCAACGCCCGAGGAGGTGGAATTTATTAAGCGCTATGGCGAAATTTCGTATGTTGTGACCATGCGCTCGAAGCTCTATGCGGGTGATCAAAATACGCTGGTGGAAATTAAAGCAGTAGACGCTGCCTATCCGCTACTTGGCGAGCTTTCATTTAACGAATCCATCACGCGGCAAGAAGCATTTGCCGAGAATGGTATTGTGGTAGATAGCATTTTGCTTTCGCAGCTTGATTTGAAGTTGGGCGATAAGGTGAGTGTTGGTAATGCTGAATTTACCATTCGTGCCACGCTCAAAACCGAACCTGATCGTGTGGTGCAAATATTTACCTTTGGCCCGCGCGTGATGATGAAC
>CAYGPX010000068.1:0-7764 GCA_964351935.1 uncultured Rickettsiales bacterium
GCTTCCTACACCTATGTATTCAGTGCAGGATACCACATAAGTGGTGGGTTCCCCCATTCAGAAATCCACGGATTAACGGTTATTCGCACCTCCCCGTGGCTTATCGCAGCGTATCACGTCTTTCATCGCCTGTAAGCGCCAAGGCATTCACCAGATGCCCTTATCATGTTTTAATCGCCAAAATTTGTTCTACGTATACCATATGCAGAACTAGACTCGCATGACTCATGCAAATTATCTTTATTTGTTAGACCTGTTATTCACAATTTCAAAGAGCGTTTCGTTTCTCACGTCGTTGCGTGGGATGGAGAACATAGCCACAGGATTGCATCCGGTCAAGCATAAATTTTAAAAAAAATGCATTTTCTTTAAACTCTAGCTTTTCCGCCATTTTTTAACGCCCCTAATGTAGCTTTCGCCATCTTTTCAAAAATTTTTTCATCTTTTTTTGGCTCTCCAGCATCCCCGGCCATACGAAATGAGACATTCAGAGGCACTTCTGCCAACAAAGGAACGCCAATCTGCTCTGCAAATTGTTCTCCACCACCTTGACCAAACACATAGGAACGCGCGCCCGAGGCTTCTTCGAAATAGCTCATATTTTCAATAACCCCTATAATAGGGAGTGAAAGCTTCATAAACATATCTGCTGCCTTTCTTACATCTAAAAGCGCCACTTCTTGTGGTGTTGTAACCATCACCACCCCATCAATCGGAATGTTTTCAGCCATACTAAGCTGCACATCGCCCGTACCTGGTGGCATATCTACAATCATATAGTCTATGTCTTTCCATGCTGCGCCTCTGAATAATTGAAAAAGCGCCTTCACCACCATTGGCCCACGCCAAACAGTTGCCTTGCCAGCATCTACTAGATAGCCAACTGATATAGAATCAACTCCGTGTGCTGTAAGTGGCACCATCTGATTTTGTTCATTAATTTCAGGCTTAGAAGAAAGACCCAACATATGAGGTACCGAAGGCCCATATATATCAGCATCTACAATTGCCACCTTATGCCCAAGTCGCGCAAGCGAGACTGCAAGATTCACTGCAATCGTGGATTTACCGACACCACCCTTGCCTGAAGCAACAGCGATAATTTGTTTCACGCCCTTTAAGGGTTGAGGGGGGTGGCGTTCTTTTTGTTCACGACGCACTTCTTTTAGCTGTTCGCGCTTTTGTCGTGAACTTGAAAGGGAGGAAGTTGCAGCCGTAAGCACCGCCGTTACCTTTTCTATTAAGGTTGCTTTTTTAACTGCAAGCTCGCACGCATAACGTAGTGCCTCCGCTTCTTTATCAGTCAACACACCCAAAGGCAGCTCTATGGCAAAACCTACACTATGCTCCCTGACAACCACTGAAGACACCAAGCCCTCACTCACCACATCCTTACCGGTGGGCTTATAGATAACTTCGTGTAAACTCTTTAATACTTCATTTTGTGTTATTTTTCTCGACATCGCCTTGCAATTCTCCTTCTGAGGGGATATATCTTTCTCATTGTTTTTATAAGCGCTACTTATAGCCCCTTGATAATACAAAAAACAAGACTATCTAATATACTTATATAATAGCAACCACTTCTAAACTATCGGGTAAAGATACATGAAATGGACGGATGCAGATTCTCTTAACGTAAATAATGAGAACCCTTGGGATAACAACAACCCTTGGAAGGATAGACAAAAACAACAAAAACCTTCTAGCGCTAACAATAGCGAAGAATTGGATGAGTTAATTCGCAAAGGGCAGAAAGTATTACAAGGTTTCTTTGCTAATAATGGTTCTGGTGGAGGCGGAAATGGCAGCGGCAAGGGTACAAGCAGCGGCGCTCCTCTTCCTAAAAAGCTAGTACTACTTGCACTTGGTGGAGCCTTTGTACTTTGGGCGCTCAGTGGTTTTTATATCATTGAAGAGGGCTCTCGTGGGTTAGTATTACGTTTTGGTGAATATCAACGCACAGCCAACCCTGGCCCTAACTACCATTTACCCTTTCCTATTGAAACAGTAGAGAAATTGCAAATGGAGCGTATTCGTACGGAAGAAGTAGGCTATAGCAGCGCTTACCGTGGCTCAAAAGACCGTGCCGTTTTAGAAGAAAGCCTGATGCTTACAGGTGACGAAAATATTGTCGATGTACGCATGGATGTGCAGTGGGTAATTAAAGATGCGCGCGACTTCTTATTTAATGTACGTGATACAGGCAGCGAGAACACCGTCAAAAGCGCGGCTGAAAGTGCTATTCGCGATGTGATGGGAAAAACTGCATATAACACCGCTATTGCCGGTGAAGGCCGTGCTCAAATTGCGAAAGAAACCCAAAACTTGTTGCAATCTATTTTGGATAATTATCACACAGGAGTGCAAGTCAATTCTGTTCAAATGCGCCCTATCGATCCACCGGCACAAGTTATTGATGCTTTCCGTGATGTGCAATCAGCGCGGGCGGATAAAGAAAAGGAAATTAACCAAGCCGAAGCATATCGTAATGATATCATTCCTCGTGCTAAAGGGGATTCTGAAAAGATTCTCCAGCAAGCTGAAGCTTACAAGCAAGAAGTAATTGCTCGTGCAGAAGGTGAATCCGACCGTTTTGTTTCCATCTACGATAAATATCGCACGGCTAAAACCGTGACAAAACAACGTATGTATCTGGAAGCAATGGAAGACATGCTCAAGGGAATGGAGAAAGTCGTTATCGACTCGAATGTTCAGGGGTCAGGTGTACTACCTTATCTGCCACTTCCTTCACTACAAAATAAAACTGCACGCTAAGAGGGCATAACCATGACTGTAAAATCAAAATTAATCTTATTTGCCGTTGCTGCATTTATTTTAGTACTACTTAGCTCGGTATATATTGTTGATCAACGCCAGCAAGCACTCATCTTGCGCTTAGGTGAAGTAGTGCGCACCGAAAACGAGCCCGGAATCAAATTAAAGATTCCTTTTCTAGAAACTGTCCAATTCTACGATAGCCGTATTTTACATATTAATATGGAGCCACAAGAGGTGATTGCAAGCGACCGCAAGCGCTTGATCATCGATGCTTATGCAAAATACCGTATTAGTGATCCATTAAAATACTATCAATCGGTTCGTACAGACGCAGGGCTAGTCACCCGCTTTAGCCCAGTACTAGAATCCAACATCCGTGAAGAAGTAGGACGTGTTGCGCTGGTTGAACTGCTTTCAGGAAAGCGTGAAGAAGTGATGCGTAAAATTCATGAACAAGCCAACAGCATTGCTAAAAATTATGGCATTAATGTGGTGGATGTTCGCATCATGCGCACCGATCTCCCTCCTGAAAACAGCCGTTCGATTTTTGAACGTATGAAAACACAGCACGAAAAAGAAGCGAGACAAACACGCGCAGAAGGTGCAGAAGAAGCGCTAAAGATCACATCCACTGCCGATAAAGAGCGGCGCATTCTTATTGCAGAGGCAAAAAAACAGTCTGAGATTTTACGCGGTGAAGGCGACTCAGAAGCAACGCGCATCACCGCAATAGCATTCAATAGAGACCCAAGCTTTTATGCTTTTTATCGTTCGCTACAAGCTTATCGCCAAAGCGTTAGTAAGGATGACACCACACTTATTCTCTCTCCACAAAGTGAGTTCTTACAGTACTTTGGCAATATGGATGGAAATCGTCGCTAGGACGTGAAAATATACCCACTAAAAAGTGGTGGTTATTATATTACGTTATATATTGGTAAAACTATATGAGGTATTAACCATGCGCACCCAAGCAATTGCCCTGTGTTTTAAACGCGTTCTATTTATTTATACAACCGCATTGCTTTGCGCAGTGGTGATTGCAACCTCTGCAAATGCTAAAGACATGCCCAGCAGCTTCGCCCCTATGGTAAAGAAGCTGATGCCAAGTGTGGTAAATATTTCTACCACGCAAACCGTAGAAGGTGTGCCATCGCCATTTGAAGGATTTGAGTTTAATGTACCTCACGGCTCACCATTTGAAGGGCTACCTGAGCTATTCAAACGCTTCCAACAAGATAACACTGCTCCATTACAACAAAAAGTTTCCTCACTTGGTTCAGGGTTTATTATTGATAAAAATGGCTACATTGTAACTAACAACCATGTAGTTGAAAAAGCGGATGAAATAAGTGTAATTCTTAGTGATGATACACGCCTTGAGGCAACCATTATAGGACGTGATCCTAAAACAGATATTGCGCTTTTAAAGGTAAAAAGCGACCATCCTCTTCCTGCTGTAAGTTGGGGAAATTCTGATAACGCTGAAGTAGGTGACTGGGTGATTGCGATTGGTAACCCTTTCGGCCTTGGTGGCTCTGTGTCCGCTGGCATCATTTCTGCACGTGCGCGTGATATCAATGCAGGCCCGTTTGATGACTTCTTACAAACAGATGCGGCCATTAATCGTGGTAATTCTGGTGGCCCATTGTTTAATATTGATGGGGACGTAATCGGTGTAAACACTGCTATTTTTAGCCCATCTGGCGGAAATGTAGGCATCGGCTTTGCTACTCCGTCTGAACTTATCAAGCCTGTGATAGAACAGCTAAAAACCCATGGGCGCACTTTCCGTGGCTGGCTTGGTGTTAAAATTCAGCCCGTGAGTGACGATATTGCCAACAGTCTTGGCCTCAAAAACACAGAAGGCGCGCTTGTGGTTGAAGTATCTAATGCTAGCCCCGCTAAAAAAGCTGGTGTAGAGGTAGGTGACGTAATTATTGGTTTTAATAGCAAAGATGTGCCTTCTATGCGCAAACTTCCACGCATGGTTGCCGAAACAAAATCTGGCGAAACTGTTCAACTCACTGTATGGCGTAATAACAAGCGAAAAAAACTTTCTGTAACCTTGGGTGAACTTCCTGACGAAACTGCTAAGCTCACGCAAAGTCCTTCCGAGTCAGACAGTGGCAATACTCATGATCTTTCAGAAACGAATGAATTACTTGGCATGTGGTTACGTCCCCTTCAAGAAAAAGATAAGCTTGGCCTTGATATACAAGATAAAAATCTGGAAGGACTTCTTGTAGTAAAAACCAGGGGAGATGGAACCGCTGCTAAAAAAGGCATTATACGTGGGGATATAATCCTTAGTGCCAATCAGCAGAAAGTGACATCACTAGACGAACTTAAGGCAATTGCAAAGAAAGCCAAGGACTCTTCTCGCAATGCAATTCTGCTGCTAATACAACGTGGTGAGAACACACAATTTATAGCCCTCCCGATAGAGGGATAGCATAAAAACCATTAGAAAAGCATGAGTGTATTATTTATCGTCGTAATGACAGACTACAATTGAAAGGTCATCGAACAATTTTTCTGCAAAATGGTCATAATAGTATTTAACAAAACGATTAAAGAAAGATGTAATAGTGCCATCTGATGCATCCATACCGGCGCTAAATATTTTCTTGATTTCATCACCATCCAGCATTTTGCCAGATTTACTTTCTGTTTCCACTAAAGCATCACTGTAAAGAAGCAGTGCGTCATTGGGTTTAAAATCGGTTTGATGTGTTGAAAACTGAGCCTCTTCTATAACGCCTAGAGGATAACCTTTTTGCTCCAATGCTTCTACAGTCTTTGTAGCAGAGCGATAAATAAATGGTTCTGTACTAGCTGCAACAGCATAGCGAATAACTTTTTGTTGCTTATCAATAACAGCATAAAACATCGTTGCAAATTGACCTTTAGCAAAAAATGTGTGCAGGCGCTTGTTCAGATAACCCAAGAACATACCCGGCTCTTGGGAATACATCACTTTTCCTTCATCAATAAGCGTATGAAGTCTAAATGCATTTAAAGCCGCGCTAATACCATGGCCTGAAATATCCACAATATAGAGACATAATTCATGCTCACTTGGGCTCCAACACCCCCAAAAATCACCTCCTAATATTAGCAGAGCATGATGATGGCATAAAAGATTGAATTTCTTTTCCTCTGCAATATCAGTAAGATTTTTTTTGGAAGGCAACAGAAGTTGCTGCATCATTTGTGCCTGCCTTAACTCCTGCGTCATTTGACGACGATAAACCCTAAGCTCATTAACAAGTTTAGTATTCTGAAGATGCACTTTAGCTCTTACTGTGAGCTCTTCTTTTTTTATCGGCTTTTCAATAAAGTCAGTTGCACCGGCCTCAAAGGCTTTGGCATGCATGCCATTTTTTGCAGTTTGCACAATAATTGGAATGTTTGCAGTTGCTTCCTTTGCTCTAATTTTTTTGCATAGTTCAAGCCCATCCATTTCAGGCATAACAATATCAATAATGACTAAATCTACAGGCCTTCTTTCAAGAATTATCAATGCCTCTTTAGCTGACAATGCCAGCATAATATCTGTAAAACCATCCGATGAAAGTATCTCTTTAAGGATTAATAAGTTTATCTGATCATCATCCACAATAAGGATAGCTGAATTCTTAAATTTTTCTTTTTGTAGTACTTCGGCATTATTCATGCTTTATCCTTCTTTCTTTTCAGGCTCTTCATCGATGATGTCAAACAACTCATAGAAGCAGGAAATTTCAAATAACTTTTTAACCTGTCCTGTTGGGTGATAAAGAATAAGTGCTTTCGAGTTCGAAAGAGCAACATCTCTTATCAGCAATAGCATTCCTAGTGCTGCTGAATCTAAAAAAGCTAGTGCCTTAAGATAGATATTTATTTTCTTTACAGAATCATCTTTCTTCACCGTTTCAATCAGATCCCGAAATTGATCATGATCTGTAAACATAAATTTCTGACCTATCCACACATTAAGTTGACCGTTCTCAACTCGCTTTCTTAACTCCATAGTTTTTCACTCCCAACACATTTCACATTAAAATTTAGAATAACTCAACATTTTCTTCTATTTCACTTGTAGTACTTTCTTTTCTCACTTCTTGTAACTGAGTAGCATGACCCAATATCTTTGCGTCTAAAATATGCCCTTCTGCAATTAATGCTTTTACAAAACTTTCCTGAATAACGCCCAACTTAAATTCTTCATACATATGTTTTGCCAGTTCTATATCAATTGGCATATCTGAAGCTGGTTTCGCAAGAGAAGTAAGCGCGTCCGCCTCCATCTTAGATGTATGCTCTGTAATGGTTTTAAGGACATTTACCATATTATGAATATACTGCGATGCACGATCAGGAAATTGAAGATTCATGATAATATCATTGATATCTTTTGATACTTTTTCCGATTCTTTTGCACTTTTTATTACTTCATCGGCAAGCTCTTGGTTCTGCTGAAGAATGCTATCTGTAATTTGATCAATTTTTTCTTTTGCAAGAATTGCACCGCTCATATCCTCGGTCGCAACTTCATTAAGCGTTTGATAGCTATGACTAACGCTCTCTACCACATTGCCAATTTTATTTCTCATTTCACCTGCTAGTGCAGATATCTCATGCGATAAATCTTTTACTTCTGCTGCCACTACCGTAAAGCCTTTTCCAGCTTTTCCGGCTCGTGAAGCTTCAATTGTAGCATTCAATGCTAATAAATTTGTCTGTCTTGTAATTTTATTGATACGCACTATAAAGGATTCTGTCGCCTCAAGATTCTTTTTTGCACTATCCAGTGCATAGACCATGGTCATAGCCTTTTTTGAAACAAATAAAATACGCTCCATGGCTCCATTAATAGATTCACCTACAAACGCCAACACATCAGAAAGCTCACCCTCCTCTGTGCCTACTTGTATCGATGTTGCTTTGACATGCCCCCTATAATTAGGTCCAGAATTTAGTTAGTAATGACTATGATAT
>CAYGPX010000069.1:0-7751 GCA_964351935.1 uncultured Rickettsiales bacterium
AAAATCGTATCACCCGGTTTAATCAACGCGTTGAACACACCTTGATTTGCCTGAGAGCCCGAGTTTGGCTGAACATTCACATAACCAGCACCAAAAAGCTTCTTGCCGCGCTCAATTGCGAGTGTTTCGGTTTTATCTACAAATTCACAACCGCCATAATAACGCTTCCCAGGATAACCTTCTGCATATTTGTTGGTTAGCACCGACCCTTGCGCTTGCAACACCGCACGCGAGGTGATGTTTTCAGAAGCAATGAGTTCGATTTGATTGCGTTGACGATTTAATTCTTCACGCATCGTACCAAACAATTCGGGATCGCGATCTGCAAGATTTTCATTAAAAAACTTTTCAGTGTATGAGGTCATAGCTTTTTCCGCCAAATTAGAAGTCATTGAATCTATCCTTAATTTAATTTTTTTCTGGCAAAATGCCTAATTTCCTTACCCGCTCTGCGTGCCTTCCCGCTTCAAAAGAAGTGGAAAGAAATGCTTTCAAACAATCCTTCGCTGTGGCTTCACTCACCACGCGCGCACCCAAAGCCAATATATTAGCATCGTTATGTTTACGCGCCATTTCAGCAGTGTAGGCATCATGGCACAATGCTGCTCGTATAGCAGGGTGACGATTTGCGGCAATGCTAATGCCAATTCCAGAGCCACAGATAATCACTGCTTTTTCTACTTCGCCCGTTGCCACTTTTTTGGCCGCAAGCATTCCCATATCCGGATAATCAACCGCTTTTTCTTCGTGCACACCTAAATCTAGACACACAAATCCCAGCGCTTCAATTTCGCACTTTAGCACTTCTTTGAGCGCAAAACCGGCATGGTCACAAGCAATGGCAATCGTTTTGTTCACAAATGTATCTGCTACGAAATGAAATAAGCTGTTTTATTTTGGCTGGAAACATAGCAGAAACAGTCGTTTTTACAATATATTATTCCACTCAACTCACATAAAAAGAAACTTTATGACTTTAATATTTCTTTAACATTTATGTGACATACTCAAAAATATTAGGAACATTAATATCATATAAGAAGAAGGAATGATTGAGGTTATGGCAAGTAAAAGAATGTTTATCCCCCCAAAAAGCGTTACCACCGCAGAGTTGGTATTGGTGACCATGTCAGTACATCTTGATTTGGGTCTTGACCCGGAAAAAGTGAACCGCAGCCATGTAGGAAAAGAACTTCTGCGTCGCTTTGGCGTTGATGACTAACATCAATTACCTGATGGCTCTAACTATCACCTTCTTTGACTAAGCTTCGAAGAAGGATTTTCTTGTGAATTCTTTAGCGTTCTGATAGTTTTGATGAATATAGTTTCGTATGAAACTATCATTGTAAGACCTTACAAGCAGGCGCTTTGTGAAAACAATTCCTAAAAACCTTATCGACAAGCAATATGTTTGCGTCAACTATGTTGTTTTTCAAAACGCATCCGGTGAAAATGAATTCTTTTACATTGCTGTGCGAGGACATCGCATGCCTGAATTTATGAAAGCCCTGAAAGAGGGTGGATTTTTTCCGGATGATTACGGTTTCATTCTAGAGCACGGAAAAGGCGAAGCATCTGATTTACTAAAAGAAAAAATGAGCCTTCAATATCGCTGCGATCACACCAAAGCTATCCGCCTAATTAACAAAAAGACCTTCGAGAAGAATACAAAAAAGAAAAAGCTGAACGAAAAAGACGCACCCTTTAGGCGATAAAACTGTCATGCTTACATCACTTTGTTACTAAAATATTACAAATCAGCCTATACTATTGATTTATTTTTTATTTCGGGGTTAAACTGCCCTTACAACGCATCAAGCCCTTGCACCATCCTATATGGAACAGGCTAATATAATGATTGTTAGGGAAATCAGCACGCAACATGACAGACGAAAATAATATACCTCCTCAAAAGAATAATGAGAATCCTTCTTCTGATAGTAGCTTTCGTGATCGCATTGAAGATTTTTTAAAGCTATGCGAAGCACTTCGTGACGAAGCAATGGCCAATGGGCTCGATAAACACCAGTTTAACGCCCTCCTTGCCTCTGTATTACAAGAAGAAGAGCAAGAAAAAGAGCTTCGCTCTGCGCTTCATACCGCACGAGTTGAAGAATTTTTGCAAACATGTCGAGACTTGCGCGCAAAAGCCATGGCTCGAGGCATGTCTTCTGCAAAGCTAGATATCGAACTTATCGCAGCGCTTATGGATAACCAGCCAAAATTTGAATCCATGAAAGAAAAGAAACAAGAAGACGAAAAACAAAAAGCGATGATGCAAAACCTGTTAAGTAAAATTGGAAAACCGGGTGGCAATCCCGGTCAAGGGCGATAATTTGAAGTAATACATGTGAGAGATGACAAAGGACGGAACGTTGAAATATGAGTAAAAGAGTAGTTATCGATACAAACACGATGATAGGTCATGTTCTGTGGGAAGATTCAGTTCCCAATCAAGCGGTAGAAGAAGCTTTCCGTAATGGTGTTGTGCTAAGGTCGCGCAATAGCTATCATGCCCTAGAACAGATGATACTTAGCGAACGGTTTGATAAATACTTGGATAAAGTTGCGCGCGAAAAATTTCTTGCGCTTTTTAAAGAACTTTCACAGCATATTGAAATCAATGAGCGTCAGCACTTTTTAGAAGATGTATCAAAAAATATCTTGTTAGAACTTGCGCTCAATGGAAAAGCAGATTTTCTTATTAGCAGCCAAAAAGAGTTACTCTCGTTTGATGCCAGCTTTTCGAATACAAGAATTGTAACTCCTTCCGATTTTCTACAAGAAACAAGCAATAGCTAAATCAAAACTTTGACAGACCATCCATTTTAGAGACTTTTTCTCACGCCGTTAGTTGGCTCAGCCACTCCACACAAGGCTCCCACACTTGAGCGCGTGCTTTGCGACCAACCACCATACCTACATGCCCTGTTTCGGGTAAGATACTCGTTATATTTTCCTGATTGTTTTTCCGCCCAAATGCCTTCACAAGCGATTTTGCAGAAGCAACCGGAACAATTCGATCATCCTGTGGCAACACGGCACATATTGGTAATGTCTGCCTAATCGAAGATGGACAGATACTCACACCCGCCACCTTCCATTTTTCGGCAGCAAGTTGGTTTTCCAGCATCCATGAAAGCCAAAATGTTCTGGCTGTTTTACTTGTCATCGCAATGCCATCATTCACCCAGTGCTCTATTGCCGAAACGGATACCGATGTTTCTTTACCAAGACTTGCAAGCATTTTAAGTTTTTGCCTTACCAAGTCAGGATGCAACCAATAAAAAAGCGCCTGCACCATATCTGCGGGGATAATCAACTGTTTATCTAGTAATGACCCTAAAATTATAGCATCCTCATGCTTGAGTGGAATGCGCACCTGCTCTGATGTTTGAAAATCCCATGGCGTTGCCAGCAACATTAGCCCTGAAATGTCATGCATATGAAGCTGCGCTAGCGCGAGACCCAAAACGCCTCCTACACAATAGCCCATAATAGCTGGCTTCTTCTCAGAGCGACTCAACACCTCAGACAATGCCGGAACAAGCCGCTCAGTGACATAGTTTTCAGGGAAAAAACCACTCTCGCTTTCATCAGGATCGGACCACTCTACCAAGAATGGCCTAAAACCGCGCGCTACCAAATATTTGAGAAAGCTTCGGTTTGGATGTAAATCTAAAATATAAGCGCGATTAATAAGTGAAGGTATTACTAAAATTGGCTGACCTTCACTTTCAGGGGCATAATCCAGAAGTTTAACCGAGCCTTTTTGCCAAGCAACTTGTGCATCCAGCACTGGTTTTTCCTGTTGCGTTGCTTTGCACCCGACTAACGCACCTTCACATAAACTTTGCCACTCTTTGCTCATCTGCAGCCGCAGTGCCTGCTTTAATGTTTCTTTATCCACTTTCAGCAACGCCTTTTGTAGTGGCTCAGCACGGCTACTCAGGTTTTTGTTCCACGTCAGTTCGCCCTTGCTGGCTTGCTCCAAGGCCATTTCCGCACTCAAGCAACTGTGCCACCATATTGCGAAATATGCCTGCAGTGGCATCATCGAAAATGACATGATTCTCACTCTCCTTTTTGGATTGCTCTATCGTATCCACTTGATTTTTTGACGATGCGTTTTGCATAGCATCCGCATGGGAGGCATATTGCCGCAATGTAGCACCTACAACATCCGATTGATGTACATAGGAGACGCATTGCTCTTGCCAGAGTGAAAAAAACTGTCTGGCGAGCTCATTTACTTCATCTTCGTTTGACATCATACATGTTTTAAGTATTTACTGAATATGTTATACTACAGACTATTACGCTCCACATAACCATAGGATGAGTGACGCTAATGACCAAGCAAAAAGATGGTATCGTACTCGTAAAGAAATACGCAAACCGTAGATTATATAACACGCAAACTAGCTGCTACATTACGCTGGAAGATTTGTGCGATATGATAAAACGCGGTGAAGATTTCGTTGTACGCGACGCAAAAACAGAAGAAGACCTCACCCATTCCATTCTCAC
This sequence comes from uncultured Rickettsiales bacterium, assembly GCA_964351935.1. Lineage (GTDB taxonomy): Bacteria > Pseudomonadota > Alphaproteobacteria > Rickettsiales > CAYGPX01 > CAYGPX01. The sequence continues at coordinate 4,531 of CAYGPX010000069.1, forward strand.
GCAAATTATTGTAGAGCAAGAAGGTAAGGGATTTAACATGCTTCCGGCACCTTTTCTGCGCCAAATTATCGGAATGTATGACGACAATCTTGGAAAAGTAGTCCCTCATTACCTTGAAAATGCGATGGAGCATTTTATCCAGAATCAAGAAGCGATGCGCAAAACCGTTGAATCAAGCCTTGGCGATACTGCGCCTCAGGTTAAATTCTTTGAAGATGTGGCGAAACAAAATATGAATCTCTTTAGCCAGACGATGAAATTATTTGACCCGTTCAACGTGATGGGCAGTAAAAGCGACGATGGAAAGAAATAGCATCTAAGTGTTGCAATAGATAAAAACAAGTGCAACGCAGCTTAAAGTGCACGCTATCATTTCTTGAATGCTGATTCTTGCCCCTTTAATAGGCGGCGAATATTTTCATGGTGACGACCTATCACTAACGTGGCAATTACCCAAATTGTAGCCATAAAAAATATATTACTTGTCAAACATACAGCAACCATAGCACTCACCATGGCTAAAATGGAAGCAAGTGATGAAATCCTCGTAATCAAAAATACAATCAGCCACACCACACATGCCAGCACTGCAAGCGGCCATATAAGCACAGCGAACACCGCCAGCGCTGTTGCGACGCCTTTTCCCCCCTTGCCTTTAAGCCAAATTGGGTACACATGACCTACCACCACCGCAATGGCAGCTAATAGAATAAAAACACCGCCACCGGTTTGCTGACCAACAAGCCAAACCGCGAACGCACCTTTGCCCGCATCTAGGAATAACGTCATAAATGCAAGTTTCTTGCTACCTGTGCGTAATACATTTGTTGCACCAATATTGCCTGATCCTAACTTTCGAATATCCCCTTTGCCTGCAAACTTGGTGAGCAAAAGCCCAAAAGGAATACTTCCTAACAGATACGAGACTAGCAGCACTAAGCCTATGAGAATGAGCATGATTATTCTTGTTCCTTAGCTTTTAGCGCCCGTTCAATTTTCCGCCATTTTTTAACATTGGCATTATGTTCTTTTAAAGTTTTGGCAAACGCATGCCCGCCTGTACCATCCGCCACAAAATAAAAATCTTTTGTCTGCATAGGATTTAGCACCGCCGCAATGGATGCACGCCCAGGATTCGCAATGGGCCCTGGTGGCAATCCAAATATCAAATAGGTGTTATACTCTGAAGGTACTTGTAAATCTTTAATGCTAATTGGCCTATCAAGTACGTATTTACCCTGCGTGACTGCGTAAATTACAGTGGGATCTGATTGCAGACGCATATTTTTTCTCAAGCGATTAATAAATACCGAAGCAACACGTGTACGTTCTGCATCAATTGCAGTTTCTTTCTCTACGATAGAGGCTAAGGTTATTGCCTCTTGTAGCGTTGAAAATGGCAGATTTTCTTGTTTGGTTTGCCATAGTTCTTCTATCGTCGCACTCATGGCATTTTGCATACGTTCAATCAGCTCAGCCTTAGTATCGCCATAATGATAGTGATAGGTTTCCGGCAAGAGTGTGCCCTCTTTGATATCTGCGGGTATTTCACCAAGCAAACCGTAGCTGCTATTAATAATTTCTAAAACTTGTGCAGTTGCAAACCCTTCAGGAATAGTGACCTGACGCACTAAAGTCTTTCCGCTTGCAAGTTTTTCATACACCTGCTTCGGTGTCACGCCTTCATCAAAAATATACTCACCAGCCTGTAGGGACGTAATTTTTTCACGCAACCGAAGAATCATTGTAAAAGCGCGAGGATAGCGAATAACGCCTTCTTCGGTCAGCAATTCGGCAATACGTGAAAGCGACGCACCCTCGGGTATAATCACCGCCACTTGCTGTTGCAAACCACCTGATTCGTTAAAATAACGCTCTGACCAATGCCATATACCTGCTAAAAGAACACCACCTACCGCCAGCAGCACCAGCGACACAATGAAGAACTTTTTCAGCATAATATTAAACCCGCTTAAATACTAGGGAGGCGTTTGTTCCGCCAAAACCAAATGAGTTGGAAAGTGCCGCATTGATAGATTTTTCTTTGGCTTTTAGTGGCACAAGGTCAAGATCACAACTTTCAGAAGGATTTTCAAGATTCAATGTCGGAGGAGCAATATTATCGCGCATAGCAAGCAATGCAAAAATGGCTTCAACACCACCGGCTGCGCCCAACAAATGCCCGATAGAAGACTTCGTCGATGACATTGAAACATTTTTAGAAGCAGAACCAAACAGACGCTTCACAGCACCATGTTCAATTTCATCACCCAGAGGTGTTGATGTGCCATGTGCATTTACATAGTCTACCTGCTCAGGATTTAAACCTGCACGGTTTAACGCCATCTTCATAGCGCGGAAGCCACCGTCACCTTCAGGGTGAGGAGCAGTAATATGATGCGCATCACCGGTCAGGCCATAGCCTACAAGCTCACCATAAATTTTTGCGCCGCGTTTTTTAGCATGCTCGTATTCTTCAAGTACCACAACACCGGCACCTTCACCCATCACAAAACCGTCGCGCCCTTGATCCCAAGGACGAGATGCCTTCTCAGGTGTATCGTTATAGCTGGTAGAAAGTGCTCTAGCTGCTGCAAAACCTGCAACACCGATACGGCATGTTGCCGCTTCAGCACCACCTGCAACCATCACATTCGCATCACCGGCACGAATAATACGCGCCGCATCACCAATGGCATGCGCACCGGTTGAGCAGGCCGTTACCACTGCATGGTTTGGCCCACGCAAGCCATATTCCATTGAAATATGCCCGGAAACTAAGTTAATCAGGCTTGAAGGAATAAAGAAAGGACTCAAACGTCTTGGGCCTTTTTCATGCACCAGAATGGAAGCTGCCTCAATCGCTGGCAAGCCACCGATACCCGAGCCAATCATCACACCGCTATTGCATTGATCTTCATCACTTTCAGGTTTCCAACCTGCATCATCCAGCGCCTGCTTTGCAGCAGCAATCCCATAGACGATGAATCTATCCATTTTTTTCTGGTCTTTGGGCGACACCCAATCATCTGCGTTGAAGCCATCGGCCTCATCTGCGCCGGGAACAATCCCTGCTATTTTCGCAGGAAGATCCGACACATCAAAACGCTCGATTTTACGTATGCCTGACTTAGATGCCAGAATACGCTTCCATGTAGGCTCTACGCCGCACGCTAGCGGCGTAACCAAACCCAACCCTGTGACGACAACACGTCTCATAG
>CAYGPX010000070.1:0-7654 GCA_964351935.1 uncultured Rickettsiales bacterium
ATGCCTACCTTATAGGCCAGCAGCGCGTCAATTGCTTCTTGTACGATGGCACCATTGGTACGCAAACGGTTTTCTGCTGAAAGATCAACTTCAAATAAAGTGATATCAAGATACTTAGTGACAAACTGCTCTAAAATTTTGGCAAAGGCGACTTGCGCCATTTCATCACCGTGTAGAACTACTAATGGATTAGTAACTTCAATTTTCTTTATGGGCATAGTAATAACTCCAACCTACCTGACTGTTAGTTTCACGTTATCAGCTTTTAAAATAACTGTCACTCTTTTAGTGATTAGCGGTTGGTGATTCAGCGTCGTTCAGGGTATAGTAATAGAAGCAGTGTATTAATCATTTATATCATTACATCACATACCATGTCAGAAACAATAAATATCCAACATCATGTCACCCCTATCACCGTTAGCTTTGGTGATGGTGAGGGGCCTGAAATTATGGAGCATGTGCTAACTATTCTACAACAGGCTAAAGCACGTATTTCAATCAATACAGTAGATATTGGTGAAAACTTCTATAAGCGCGAGCACTATAGCGGCATTCCTGATTCTGCATGGCAAACCATTGCGCATCATCCTGTGATTTTCATGGCACCTTCTAAAAAACCAGAAGGCGATGAGTATCACGACTTACTACAGACACTTTGTCGCTGCCTTGAACTGCACAGCGTTGTAGCACCACTTTCACATTTACCACAATCTCACGTTGTGGTTGGAAGGAACGAACACGCTTTTCAACAAACACTAAGCTATCGACTGCAAGAAGATGTAGTCGAAGAACTACGTATTTTTACAGATGCACAAACCAAAAACCTTATCTTTCATGCCAAAACCTGCGCCGCACTTACTCAGCTTCAAAATATCTATAGCATTACAAGCAGCACTACCGCACTTTCAAGCAACCGACTGGAAGCAAATTGCCAAAGCATTTTAGCGGACGCAGACACACTAACATATACTGAACATCACGGCACATTGGCGCAGTTCCTAGAGAAGGATAATGAAGCTGGAGTTCTGATTTCACAAGAAGCAGGTTTACTAAACTCTCTTGCGTTAATGCACGATGCAAAACGCCGTGGCATTGGTTATCTTGGTGCACATTATTTACTCTTCACTGGCACATCAACCACCGCTAGTTTTGAAGGACAACTGCATGCGGCCATATTAATGCTCATATTTTTAGGGCAAGCAGATATTGCTTCGCGCTTACACCATTCATGGCTAGCAGCACTTGAAGAAAACCCATTATTACCAACACAATCTCATGCCGATTATACCAGCGCTATACTTGCGGTGCTAAAAGCAAAAGAAGGAGTTAACATTCCTGCTTTATATGCGCCGCTTCCGCCTATAAACGAACACACCTCAAAAGAAGCCGAAACGACCTCTAGCCATATTATTGGTGCAGAGCTCACTTTAAATATTTTACATCAATATAAAGATACAAACGCACTCGCAGAGTGCATTGCCATTTTATGCAACGAAAAGCCATTACAATTACAGCTTATAGCCTCTCGCGGTTTTCCCATTTGGCCTAGAGCAGAAGCCTATGTGTTTGGAAAAGGTGATTATATTACTGTACGCTTTCTTTCTAACCAGTCACCCAAGCAATGTGCTCCCAAAGACATCATCTCATTGCTAGAAGCATTAGAAGCTGAAGGAATTGCGGCCATAGCCTCGCGTTATCTTTATGTTTACGATGATCATGTAGGCTTTTCGGTATTATGAAATCATAGCTCTTGCATTTAAAAAGCCCTGCTCTGTCACCTTCGACATGCCAATCGATGCTTTACGGTAAGTAGCGTAGGATTCATAAATGCGTTTTGCAATCGGGCTTTCATCCGCAACTGAAGCCACCACTTCTTCCGACATGGCAAAGAACGCTTTCAGTAAATCTTTCGGATAGGGTCTAATATCCACTTTATATTCGTATTTCATCCGCTGGAAAGCGAGAATATTGTTTGCATGATATTCCGCAGCCATCACTTCGTTTTCAGTGGCACAGGCAACTTTTACAATTTGCTGCAAATCTTCAGGTAGTGCGTCATACGCTTTTTTATTTATCATCAGCTCTAACGTAGGGCCACCTTCTTGATATGCTGGCCCATAATAAAATTTTGATACACGATGGAAACCAAGCGACAGATCATTCCACGGGCCTACCCATTCCAACGCATCAATCACACCCGATTGCATGGCGGTAAAAAGCTCCTGCGGTGGGATCACTTGCGCACTTCCACCAAGGCGTGAGAACACCTCTCCACCAAGTCCCGGAATGCGCATTTTCAAACCTTTAATATCTTCTCTTGAGTGAAGCTCGCGATTAAACCAACCACCCATCTGGCACCCTGTATTTCCTGCAGGAAAAGACTTAAGGCCAAACGGCGCGTACAATTCATCCCACAGTTTCTGACCCCCGCCATAATAAAGCCAGCCGTTTTGCTCCTGCACGGTAAGCCCACCCGGAACGCCACAAAAAAATGCCGTTGCTTTGCTTTTATTCAACCAATAATAAGGTGCACAATGCCCCATTTCTGCCGTGCCTTGTGAAACAGCATCAAACACTTCCATCGCAGGCACCAACTCGCCACCGCCATAGGCTTTGACCTCCAATCGCCCTTCTGAAAGCCGAGTGATGCGCTCTGCAAGTCTCACCGCACCCGTGCCCAACCCCGGCAATAGCTTTTGCCACGTCATAACCATTTTCCATTGACGCTTACCTGAAATAATAGCGGGCGTGGCGTTAGCACTAGATGCACCGAGCGTTGCGGCAGTAAGAGTAGCAGCGGCCGCCTGCTTTAAGAGTTTTCGACGTGCAAGTAAAGGAGCTTTTTTCATAGAATTAACCAAAATACCATGGAGCAAGGAAGCTGTAAGCCGCCCAGATTATCACTGCCAGAGGCGCTCCCGCTCTCATAAAGTCTGAAAACTTATAGTGCCCCGGCCCCATCACCAGCAAATTGGTCTGATAGCCTATCGGCGTCAAGAATGAGCAGTTACTTGCAAAAATTACCGCATATATGAAAGGTTGATAAGGCACACCAAGCTCTTGCGCTGTGCCGATGGCAATAGGTGTAAAAAGCACTGCGGTTGCATTATTACTTAGCACATTAGTAACAATCACCATCAACGCAAACAGTGCCGAAAGCACGGTGTAAGGTGAAGCACCTTGCATCACTTCAATTAAATGATGTGCTACATAGATTGCACCACCTGTTGCTTGCAGTGCCACTCCCATGGCGAGTGATGCCGCCACGATAAAAATAACCTGACTATCTACTGCGCGGCGTGCCTGACGCACATTTAAACATCCTGTTAGTATCACCAGCCCAGCACCGATAAAGGAGCTAATCACAATAGGTATGATATCAAATGCTGCTAGTCCAACAACACTTGCAAAAATGGTGGCTGCAACTGGTGCCTTGCTACCTGAGTGCACTTCTTCGGTAAGCCATTCAAGCAGAAGCATATCTTTGCTTTCTTGTAGCATCATCACATCTTGACGCTTACCTACCACCAACAACACATCCCCTGCTGCCAATCTTATTTCAGAGATACGAGACCGTATCACGCGAGAGTGGCGCTGAATTCCAAGCACAACGCAATGGTGATTATGATGGAATGCAATCTGCTCTAGTGTGCGTCCAATCATACGTGAAGCAGGAGTAATAATTACCTCAGCAAGGTTAATATCCTCATGCATCTCGGCTTCATCATCAATTTCTGTAATTTTTTCAGCGCCCGGCAAATTTTGCAGCAATGTAGATGGCGCTTTAGAAAGAAGCTGTCCCAGCTCTTTTCTGGTTGCAGCAACAATCACAATATCACCGCTTCTTAAAATCATATCATCTTCAAACGGAGGCAAAAACGCATGCTCTCCGCGCTGAATCATTCTCACCGTAATATCTGAAAAACCTGGGAATGCACCACTTTCCAATTTACGGCCAAGATATTCAGACGAAGGCTCCATCTCAATTTGAGCAATAAACTCGCGCCCGTCTTCTCCTACCAATGAACGTGCCATAGAGGCTCTATCTGGTAAAAATCGTGGCACAATCAGAAAAATATAAACAAAGCTTACGCCTGCTAACATCAAGCCCATAATCGTAAACTCGAAAAACTCTAGTGCAGGCAATCCCATTTTCACCAACGCGCCTGACACTAACAGGTTGGTACTACTACCAATCAACGTCGTCATACCACCGGCAATCGCAACATAGGAAAGTGGCATCATCACCTTGCTGACCGAGATATTCACTTCTCTTGCAATTGCAGCAAGCACAGGAATGAAAATCACTACAACCGGCGTGTTATTTAAAAGTCCACTTACAAGACACACCACCACTAATACAAAGAAGAATGCAATATACGCCCGATTATGTGAGCATTTGAGGATATAAGTAGCCACTTCGTTTAAAGCGCCAGTCTGCACCACCGCTTGCCCCACAACTAAGAGCGCTATCACCGTAATTAGTGCAGGGTTGGCAAAGCCTTCCAGTAAAAGTGATGTGTCTACACCCCCCCCTGTTTCACTATTCTGATATGGCATAAGGAAGAAAAGAAGCAATAGCAACGATATCACGCCTACAGATGTCACCTCCATAGGAAAAACATCCGTGGCATAAAGCACCATAGCCACCACAACGATTCCCAGCACCAGCCACATATGCAGCACGGGCATCTCTATTAATGTAAGCCATTCCATAGCAGCGCCAAACCTCTATCTATCCATTAAGCAAATGGGAAAATAGAGCAAAAGCAACTTCTTCGCAACCAGCTTGTAGATTCTAACTATTACGACACTTTAAGGTTTATAGTTACCGTTATCATAGTAGCAGTTATTATTGTGTGTAATGGTTTTATACTTACTGCCTTTACCTCTAGGGGGCCCACATCTAGTACAAACTGTCACCTTAGTTTGCGAGCCACATAGCCTTCCATAATCAAAGTGCGTTGTACAGCTATAGTATCTATTTCCTCCTCTACCTGACTTTCCCTTCCTTTCATAGGTACCAGGCCGACAGCACGCAACTGTTTTCTGCCGAGGATCCTTAGCAGCACTCTCTCTTACACGCGTTTCACCACCAATGCTGCTACATGCCTGTTTCCTATCATTATAGCAGACATTGTTAAATTTAAACCCTGTACATACAGCAGGCGGCACCGTTGCCGCTGCTGATTCATACTTACATACACCATTTTCCATTGTTCCCGTACATACAGGCGGAGGCACAATTGTGCTTGCCGCAATATATGCAGGAGTTGCTTCTGCAACTGGCACCGACGGAACAGGTTCACCTTCTACGGTCGGCATCGGTTGTTCTGATGCCGTTGTTTCAGCAAATGCAAGGCACTCTAGCGCTACACCACCATTACCACCTAAGCCGAATGCACCGGGAGCATCATCTTTTGAGCACCCCCCGCCTCCTAAAGGCGCAATTGCGGCAGTGCCACTGCCAGAACAAGCACTTGCTGGCTGCTCAATCTGCCCTTCGGCATGCCCGCCTGCAACTGCAACTGATGACGTAGGTAAACCATTTGTGGTTTGTCCAGTGACACGCTTAACAATTGTCATATTACGTGTATTTACAAACGAAGTAGCCCCACCATTACGACCCTGAGCGCCTAAAGCAGTGATAATGGCTTGACCATTAAGCAGTAGGCGTGAATTACCCCCATTATTTGAAGAACGATTTCCCGCTCCTCCTGTTGTTCCACCCTTTCCTATATCCACCTTTACTTCATCACCCTCTTGCAGATCAAATTCTGCTTCCACATAACCACCTGCACCACCTGCAAAATCGCAGCTTAGATCATGACAGCCATTCTCCCATGCGCCAGCTGCACCCGCACCTATGATTGTTGCTTTCACGCGTGTACAAGCCGGATCAACCTCTACAGTTTCCACCCCTGGTGTTTCATAGAACGTGTCAACAATTTCAGGCCATCTCCACGCTCCACCAATACAAAGGCCCAACTCGGACGGCGTGAATGCTCTGTGGTGCACATTAGGCGGCAACTGTACGTTTCCAAGGACTCTGTGATAGTGATCAGCATCAAAATATCTTTTTGAACCATCCGTACTGTTTGGAGGATCACCTGCTACTTCTCCTGAGACTTTATCAACCAAAACCCCTTTACTCGGATGATATCCGGGCACTTCAAAAGGCTGTGGATAATAACCATCTAAACATACTTCTGTTGCTAAGGTTAAGCACTTTCCTGTTTCGATATCCCGGGATAAACATTCTCTCACTGCGCACAACTCAACGTCATGTAAAGTAGCACATTCTTTGCCGGGTTCGTTGATGGAAAGCTCAGCTGTTTGAGCACGCGCACCCGCACCGAGTGTCACTCTCATGGTCGGAAAATCAATATTATCCGAGATATCCTCCACTGTAGGTAATGGCATAAAGTCTGGCCTGGCAAACCGATGAATTACCCTTGGCTGAGCACCTGTGATTGAAAAGCAAATTTCTGTACCGTCGGTACAAATTTCTGCAAAATACTCTTCTCCTTCATGCTGTATACGTTCATTCATTGCCATAGTAACTGGCTCTTGCGCTGTTAACTCGTATCTATCCCCCCTCGCGTTCAGCTGATAACTAGCTAACTGCACAGAAAGTTCAGGACTCTCAAATGATGTACCTTCTTTCAAACTCACGACAGGATCAGGCACTTTTGGCAACACCCTACAGTCATCACAAAAAGGAGGAGGCATAGGAGCAAGTGGTACAGGTGCACACCCAACAATTGTCGGAACCCATAAGTTAAAACTTGCACCGGTTAGAGCCCCAATAAGATTATCAAATCCACTCACAACCCGCGAGCCTGTTCCCAACCACTTTTGATCACCAAACGTGTTCGCCTTCATCTGACTTTCAATAATCTGCTTTTCTGCTTGAGATGTATTTAAGTGGAACGGACTAAACTTTCCGTTAGTATCCGTGGGATCTATTGCATCCTCAAATACACATAATCTCAGTGGAACACGGAGCTGACCTCCAGGAGCACTTGAATCTCCTGCAAGGTTATTGCCGTAATTCTTATCTGGATTATATCCTTCTTCACCCTGTCTTTTATCACCGAATGTCAACCTTGCACAGTGCCTTAATGCTTTTATCCAAGCACCCTCTCCAACACCAAGGTGCCTTACTTTTACACCCGATCCCCACAAATAATATGCCACCCTAACACGAGGATAAGAAAAATCAGTTGTATTATTTCCACTACCGCCTGCGGCTACTTGCTGCTCATTTTCACCGGGCATGCTAACACATCTTTCACGGTAAATAAAACCCGCTACATAGTCTTCCGTACAAGTACAGCTTGCCTCCATTCCTGGAGCGGGACACATCCCTGACTCACCACTTTTACTACCATAATAAATTTGTAAAGAATATGCAGATTGGGCTGTTAATAAAACACCCATAACACAAATAAGCGCCAGCACACCACCAAGCCAAATTCTTCTTGTAAGACTTGCTTTTCCTAAAATAAAGCCCATAACTTCCCACCCGTCACAGTTTCCCAACCACAGCCAATCTCTCATTATACCATTATTTTCTTCGTTCTACAACAAAGCCAATTCCTTCATGTTAGCAAACTCTATATTAATGACGATAGAATACAAATGTGAT
>CAYGPX010000071.1:0-7609 GCA_964351935.1 uncultured Rickettsiales bacterium
GCCTGTTACCGACGAAGAGATTAAGCAAAATTCTTTGCTCAATCACCCTGATTTTAAAGTAGGGAAAAGTGGCCTCGAAAAGGTGCATGAGGCAGTGTTGCGCGGAAATGCTGGCGTTAAGAAGATGGAAATGAATGCCTTTGGCCTAAGTGTACGTGAACTCTCACGCGAACCAAGCATTGCCGGAAAAGATTTGAAAGTTACGCTTGATTACCGTGTGCAAGAATTTGCAGCCAAGCGCCTTGGCACACAAACGGGCTGCGTTACCGTGGTGGATATTCATAGCGGCGCTGTTGTTACGATGGTTTCCACTCCGGGATTCGATCCGGAAAAATTCTCTTATGGCGTGAGCAACGATTATTGGCGTCAATTGATGAATAACCCCAATGACCCTATGATTAACAAAGCAATCACCAATCAATACCCTCCCGGCTCTACGTTTAAGCTGGTAGTAGCATTGCAGCACTGGAAGAAGGCGCAGACCCAGAAACCAGCTACTATTGCCCCGGCTATATGGTGCTAGGTCGCAGACGGTTTGGTTGCTGGAAGAAGGAAGGCCATGGCCACATGAACATGCGACAGGGCATTGCGCATTCGTGTAACGTCTTTTTCTTTAATACTGCGCGTAAAATTGGCGTTGATCCTATCGTAGCTATGGCTCGAAAAATGGGGCTTGGAGCGCCGCTTGGTATTAATTTACCAAGTGAGAAAAGCGGCCTTGTACCTTCACGTGAATGGAAGATGGCACGTTTTCATGATTCATGGCAAACAGGCGACACGCTCAATCTGGGGATTGGGCAAGGGTTCATGCTCACCACACCACTGCAATTAGCCATTATGATGGCACGCGTGGCCAGTGGCAAAGCCGTCACACCCAACCTCACGCCAACAAAGGACAGCCCTTTTGCTGATCTTGGTTTAAAGCAGCGCTCTTTAGATATCGTTCATGATGGTGTACGCATGGTGATGGAACCAGGGGGCACAGCTTATGGTAGCCGCATTCGCAATAAAGACTTTGCCATGGCAGGCAAAACCGGTACGGCACAAGTTATCTCTAAAAAAGGCTTTAAAGCAATTGAGCACCAACTCAATGCAGAAGAAAAGAAACGACAAGATCACCACGCTTTATTTGTAGGATTTGCACCAATTCAAGCTCCGCGCTATGCTATTTCGGTGATTGTTGAGCATGGCGGCAGTGGTTCTGCTGCTGCTGCTCCTATTGGACGTGATGTAATGGAATTTTTATTACAACGTGATGCAGAAGAGGGAGGTCTTACCTGATGCAGCTTCGCCACCTTTCTTTTTTACACCGTATTCTATCGCTTAGTTGGCCACTCATCTTTTTGGTGACCTTCATGTCGAGCATTGGCTTTGCAATTCTCTATTCAGCTGCAAAGGGAAACGTCGATCCGTGGGCTTCGGCACAAATGCTACGTTTTGCCATTCTGTTTCCTTTAATGCTGTTGATTGCCGTTGTCGATATACGTATTTGGCTAAAATTTTCCTATCTTATATATGCCACCGTCCTCGTACTTTTAGTGTTGGTTGAGGTCTCAGGCACCACGGCTATGGGTGCAACACGCTGGGTAAGGCTTGGACCCTTTAACATCCAACCTTCCGAACCGATGAAAATTTGTATTATCTTTGTGCTTGCACGCTATTTTCATGCCATGCCACTGAGTGATGTTGCACGTCCCACCCGATTGATTGTACCACTCTTGATGATTGCTGCTCCCTTCTTGCTTATTATGAAACAGCCTGACCTTGGCACCGCACTTATCTTGTTGCTTGTGGGGTTGCTCATTTTCTTTGTAGCGGGTGTGCGTATTTGGAAATTCGTTTTAGTGGGCGTTGCTGGCCTCGCCATGCTACCGGTGCTCTGGCAATATGTCATGCATGACTATCAAAAGAAACGGGTGCTCACCTTCTTAAACCCTGAGAGCGATCCGCTTGGAGATGGATATAATATTTTACAATCCAAAATCGCGATTGGCTCAGGTGGGTTTACGGGCAAAGGATTCTTGCACGGCACGCAAAGTCAACTCAGCTTTTTACCTGAAAAACAAACCGACTTTATTTTCACCATGTTTAGCGAAGAATTTGGCTTTATCGGCGGGGTTGCGGTTATCTTGCTTTATGCCATCATCATCACCTATGGCATCATGATTGCGCTTAACTGCCGTAATCACTATGGCCGACTGCTGGCGATGGGCGTGGTTGGGCTTTTCTTCCTGCATATTTTCATCAATATTGGCATGACGATGGGATTATTGCCAATTGTGGGCGCACCACTACCACTGCTTTCATATGGTGGTACTATTATGTCGACTATTCTGATTGCTTTTGGGCTGCTGCTGAATGTGCATTTGCATTCGGATGAGAAGATTGATCGAAATGCGGGTGACCTTTAAACGCTAATAACGCTGAAAGCGATTTTGCCCATCAAGCGTGATGGTGAGGTGATAACGCCTGCCTTGTATCTGATATTTTTCATCCAGAGGCTCTCCTTGCATCATGAGTAGCTCGCGCTGGTTGGGTGCAATTTTCTGCAACAAAGGGTCTTTCTTATTGCGGGGATGCCGCGCGAAGAAAAACTGCGTTTCCAACTCGCCTAACTCGCTATGCGCTACTTTAATTTTTAAGTGAGGGGCGCGCTCAGCCGTCGCACCGGGAAAGATAGTCAGAAATGAGAACTCACCGCGGTTATTCGTTCTAGCTGTGCCTGAATAAGCAAAATTCTCATCGTAATTCTCATCCACAATATCCCACTCAGACCTTTGCACATAATAGTCTTTATAGTGTCCGGCTTTATCAGTCTGCCACAGATATACCAATGCATTACTAACGGGCACACAGAAGCGATCAAGCACTACACCGTTAATCTCGGTATAAACACCATTTGCAACAATCCCCGCCCCTTCTTTACGGCGCAAATTATTTCTGGTTTCCGCCTGACCAAGCGAAATATAATCAGGCTCTACTGCTGGCGTCACTTGGCAGTCTAGCACCACAAGCGGGTTATCTTCCTGCGCATAAAGCGGAGCTGCAAAAGCAGCTGCTATACATAGGCTAAAAATGGAGAATAGAGATATGCGCATATTTTTCCTATGCTCTTGCTAGCACATTCTTAATCACATCGGCAATACCTTGAGCAATTGCCGCAAGGGATTCTTCCGTCATATAGGCTGCGCAGGAAACAAGCTTATTAGGCTCATCCACCACGTGTTGTGCTGCCGTTGTTGCTTTATGGATGCCACCTGCACCTTCAATCAGATGGTTGGCATCGGTTGGCCCAAGTGTCAATGTTGGGGTGGCGATGCCTTTTAATGCCAGTGCTACTACAGCAGGTGCAATACAAATAGCACCAATAGGCTTTTTAGCGCGATGGAATGCCTGTATCAAAGCCACAAAAGCTTTCGAAACTTCGCCTTCTGAGCCTTTAATGGCGATGTTAGAAAGATTTTTTGCAACACCAAACCCACCGGGAATAACCAATGCATCAAAATCCTCAACCTTTGCTTCTTCTAGTGGAGAAATATCACCACGGGCAATACGTGCAGCTTCTAAAAGCACATTGCGGCTTTGCAACACCACTTGCCCGCTTATGTGATCTATCACTTCTGTTTGCTCAATATCGGGTGCAAAAATGCTTACTTTTGCTCCTGCTTTATCCAGCTCTAGCAGGCTAATGACTGCCTCGCGAATTTCTGCTCCGTCCAAATAGCCACAGCCAGAAAGAATCACCGCCACATGTTTTGCCATTTTAAAACCTCATATAAACCACACAAAAATCTCTTGTGGCTTAGATTAACGCCAAACCATGGCCAGAGCAAGCAGATGAAAAGAAATTTTAGAGGTGTTGCACGGTTTTAGCGCACCGCAATGCCCCATTTAGCACCCAGATAGCGACGTATCTTGGTTTTTTCAGCCAAGGAAAGATCGCGACGGAAGATAAGCACTTCAGCAAGGTGACCTTTCATTAGGCTAGCGCCGTTATTAAAACTACCTATTTCCAGATTGTCTGTGCCTGTCGCGGTAATTACATCACCTGTATAACCTTGATACACTATAGACCGTGCGTTACTATCTAACTCTACCGATACATTCCCCGCACCTGGCTTGCGTGATGTCATCATCACCCACCAATTGTTATAATATTCGGGTGTTGCTCCAGTAACAAATCGACTCGCATTCGTCGTAGTACTACAACACAGACCAAAATCAAACAGCATTCCTGTGGCTCTAATATGAATATTAATCCTTTCGCCATTTTCCCACCAGTAGAGCGAGCCGGCATTTGCCTGAACATTCAGTACGCCAAAGGCCGTCATTTCGTTGCTATTCACCAATTTTGAATATTGAACCGCCGAGTTACTGATAAAGCCAGTACCTGATGTGGTACCCGAAGTAAATGCCATCACCGGCTTGCCATTTAGCAACTGAGAGCTACCGCTGCCATAGCGCACACGACCACCTGAGGCACTCATATGCAACCCTGTTGTACTCTTATCTGCCCATGCTGTAATCGCCTGACCTGTTGAAGGCTCGTTGCCTCCATTAATCGTATTGGCATCTGCCGCATCCAACCACAGGGTTAAACCAGATACCGTCAACGGTACGTTCAGCATACCCCACTTACTCATCAGGTAGTTTTCTACACCCTTGCGCTCACCATCATCCACATAATAGTTATACATTAACACTTCCGAGATTCCGCCATAGAAACCTTCAGAATATGCACCTACGTCATCGGCCGCTTTTGCGCCGAGCATAATTTTGGTAGCACCGCTTGCAGCGGCAACACTATTGGCAGCTGTCACATTACTGGCACTAAACGAACCTTGATACCCACCGTTTTTGAAGAAATCAGCCTTACCCGGTGTGCCTGCTTTATAGCGATAGGTCATCACATAAGGCTGCTCGGCGGTGAACCCTGTTGCGTTAGTGGCAGCAGCACAGGTGAGTGGCGTTGCACCTGAGCAGAATCTCTGCCCACTGGCATCACTCAACCCTAAACGTAAAGCAAAGTTTACTGCGCCTGTATCTGTTCCTTTAGCAAGCAGCGTTGAAGCCTGAGTTGCATTTGCCGAATCGGTTTGAGCCACTATAAACCATGTGCCTGCGGTGGTGATATTTTTATCAGCGCTGTTTTCTATTTGTAGCGGAATGGAATCAAACACCATGGTTGGTTTGCCGTTAAGCGCAGTAGGGCGATAACGCACACCACTGTCTCCGCTAGTGCGGAAGCGCACCGCCCTATCACCATATTGGCTTTTATCTCTCCACTCGGTGAGTGCGCTATAGTCTGAAAGTGCAGCACCATTATTGATGGTATCTGCGTCCGAAGCATCCAACCACAACACTAAGCTTTCTGGTGTTTCAGGGTTGGTGATAGTGCCTGCTTCACTTGAGGCAATACCCCATTTATTTTTCAGATAACTTTCAATGCTCAAGCGATCCGATGTTGATAGCGCAGAGGTATAGACCAGAATTTCTGCAATATCCCCTTGGAAACCCCTCAAGCTTTGATTATAAGTTTTTGATTGAAAACCAATGGTGACAGGGCCACCAGCGTCTTGGCGTGTGGCAAATTCTACAATTTCAGCGGTTGTCAGCCGTGAGAGGCTAGGAATACCACCACTCGCTACTAAGTCACTATTAACATAAAGATTTTGTGTCTTACCAAATATGATCTCACCCGTTATCACAATCGGATTATAGTAAGCTTGGGTAGTAATTCCACCTCCACCAAAATCAGATGGCGTATTAAGAAAAACAGCATTGTGGGATGAACCAAGGCTGTATGAAGTATTTCCATGAAAACCAAAGTTATAAATAAAACCGGTATCCCCTGCGGTTCTTTCATTTTTGGCAACCGCAAACATGGTCAGGCCATTGCTTGAGCTAAAGATATAATTACTGCCAAGGGTAAAGTGATCTGACGAACCGTTAAAGCGCAGCGCCGAACGGCCATTCATCACCGATGTTTTGTAATCAGGCATACTACTGCCGCTGGATTGAGTGGCATTAAAACCATTACTGCTTTTGTCTTTCCAGCAGCCTACTGTGCCACCATTGCTTGCTGCAGTAGTACAGCCAGCATTTGCAAATAATGTAGAACTATCATCACCATCAAGCCACAAGGCAAGGTTTCCAACGCTATCAGGCGTTTTTGCATCTGGCGCCAGCCATTTATCCATTAAGTATTTCTCAATCGTTTTGCGTTGGGTATCATCCAGTGCATAGCGATAGACCATAATCTCGGCAACATTCCCGTTAAAAAAGTAACTAGCGGCTTGATCTGCTCGACCGATATAAAATGGTGCTGATAGGTCAGCCAATGATTCGCTCAGTCCTCCTGAAACAACAGAGAGACCATCCATATACAGATTTCCGGTATTGGAAGTTTGCTTAATAGCACTTAACACATGCCATTGACCCATAAAATTAGATGGAACCGAAGAGGTTTGTATACGCGCCCCAGAAGAACAGCATGTACCAAAGTCAAATTTGAGTCCCGAAGTTTCTGGAACATGCAGGGTTACACGGCGCCTGTTACCATCCGTTGACTGCCAGAATAAGGTGGAGCTATTAAACGACGCCCCTCCCTCTGCTTGTTGTACCACAAACATTGAAATTTGATTGGTTTCAGCAAAATGTGAGCGTAAAATTGAAGCCGTTGTCATTGATTGGGTAGCTCCGTTACCTCCAAAATTAAGCACCGGCTTACCATTTAGACCTGAAGCATTGTAAGTTGGCCCATTTGTTCCTTTGCTAAAGTTTGGAATATTGACATTGGCGGCTTTGTTTGCCCACAATGTGATTTCAGCACCATTGGTAGGTGAGCCGCTATTGAGCGTGGATGCATCCGCGGCATCCAACCAGATGGTTAAGCCCGCCGCATCGCTAGATGGTTCACTTTCTGCAGATGACAACCACTTGCTAGCAAGATACGCTTCCACTTTGGTGCGATCATTATCACTAAGGGCATAACGATAAACCAGAATTTCAGCAATGTTACCTTTGAAATAGGCACCGCCACCTCTACTACCAATATAAAGTGGTGTTGTAATATCTGCCGAGCTATTGGTCATAGCACCTGAGTGAATTGGTAAACCATCCATATAGATACTGGCAACATTACTGCTGTTTTTGATAGACGTTAATATATGCCAGTCCAGCAGAAAATCAGACGGAAGCGATCTTTGCTGCCTGCCTTGGCCTATGGTACAGCACACACCAAAGTCGAAAATTAGTGTTCCGCCAGCATGTGTTGAAGGATACTCCATGTTTAAACGGTTTGTATTTCCACTACCCCAAAAGAGCGTAGAAGAATTAATTGCTGTTTCAGAAGTGACTTGTTGAACAAAAAATGCCGTCACCTGATTGCTTTCAAATAAGTGTGATCGCAATACTGACAAATCACGTAATTCCTGGCCACTGCCACTAAAATTAAGCACCGGCTTACCATTTGCACCTGAAAGATTGTAAGTCGGGCCATTTGTGCCTTTGCTAAAGCTTGGAATGTTGGCATTATCTGCTTTATTCGAAACGGTCGTGATTTCACCACCATTGGTAGGTAGACCGCTATTGAGAGTCGAACTATCCG
>CAYGPX010000072.1:0-7580 GCA_964351935.1 uncultured Rickettsiales bacterium
ACTAAATTCTGGACCTAATTATAGGGGGCATGTCACAAACTTGGTTAACAAATATTTATCTTTGATATAATCAAAATACAGTAAACATGGCTCTTGGAAAATTATTTCTGATGACCTTTCTTAGTAGATTTAGCGGCTATCTATCGCTGTTGGGTATTTGAGTGTGCTTCTATCGCTGCATCATCGTTAGCAACCACACCAACCATTTCCACAAAAGATTTCGACATCTTTTTTTCTAGTCCCAGCTTTTCTACATAGCTCTTTCTTGGTTTTTCAACAATTTCAGATATTTTAGCTTCAGAAGCGATTTGCTGAGGTAAATCTTTTCTACTGACTTGATTTACAACAGCAGGATCAATTTTATACACTTTACAAATATTATCAGGAATATGAATATGAGCCTGATCTTCTTCGATATAATTAGATAATACGTTTAAATTTGTTCTCAGTCTAATAAGTGGTGCAGAAAAACTTTCTTTTGTGTGACTAAGCATATAGGCATTAGCAATAGAAAGACCACCCGTTGCGGTAATCGCAGCACCCGCCCCCCCTAATACCTGCCCTAGTGCAGAAGTACTTTGTACAGGGGTTCCTGTTGCTGCTTCAGTGATCATAGATGTTGCTGTGATAATACTTCCTAGTGAAAAGGTTCCGAGGCTTGCTTTTAAAGACCACTCGGCATTTGATTTTGTTTTGCTTTCGTAATAATCAATCTTGGTATTAATTGCGCTAGTTAGGCGGCTAATCAACTCAACAAAAAATTTCTTTTTGTCTTCATTATTTGTGATATCTAAATCTTCTGCGCCCATTTCATTAATAATGGCTTTAATCTTGGTTTGATCAAGATTGCGAATATGCTCCGTAAACTCAAAATAGAGATTGTGTTCACTTCTGCCTTTAGCTTTAAGAGTATTATTATTGAAAAGCCCCATAACGAGCTCACCAACAGTTGGCATGTTTTTAAATAATTCAGTGTAGCTTGAAGCAATCTCTTCACCAATTATTTTATCGATAATATCCTGTGAAATTTCTTTCTTTTTGGTAAAGTTACTAGCATATTTACTCATTGCAAGGCCAGAGCCAGAAGTAATAATCGCACACACCGCCATGATAGGTATGCCTGCAACAATAGGAAGGCTAATACTGGTCACAAGCAGAGCGATAAATCCATAAATACCAATCGCAGCTGACCCAACAGAAAATCCGAGGCCAATATTATTACTTAACTTTAATTTAAATTGTAGATTATTGGTTGTTCTTTCATATGTATTTAGCAGTACTTGTCGGTATTTATTGCGTATCTGCTTATATTTAGCCGGATCAATTTCTGGGGTCATTCCCCAAATTCTTTCAATGATAATCTCGCTCACTTCTTCATAGTGAAGTCGACCTTGAAGTAGTTTATTGTCTTTTAGCTGATTTACTAATATTTTGAGCTGGCTTGCACTGTCTATTGAAGCAAAATTTTCTTTCGTAGCAAGATCATTAATTGTGCTGTTAACTACTTCTTTGCGAACATTAAAGAGCCTATCTTTCATAGATTTAAGAATAGCTTGCTTGTTTTTGCTTATATACTCTTCGCGTTCCTTAGGCGAGTTGAAATCGGGAATTTTTAAAACTTTGTTATCAATAAGTTCATTAATTAGCTCAGGTATATAGATATTAAGCATGTCCTTGTTGTTAAACTCGTAGTTTTCCACACGAGCAAGTAACGCTTCTTTTAGCTCATTAAAATTTTCATATGTTTTGAGAGCGGGCTTCTTTATTAATCCAAGTCTCACCAGAATCCCTAACTCTGCTTTTGGTTGGCCAAATATTTCCTTACTTTTGATGCCAATCACTTTGTCGTGAAGACGTATTTCTGATAAGAAATCAATAATAAAAGTATCTTTAAAGTCAGGAAAAATAGTAGGCTGTTTCTTCAACTCAGAGAGAATCATAGGTGCCATGACACTTAGATTCTTATAGGTAAAGAAGTTACGCGCGCGTAGCTTCTTTGCAGTAAATTTTACAATATCATTGCGATTATAGATATTTTGTATTTTGCATTCATCAATGAATTTTTCAACAAATTGAATTGTTTTGGCTTCGTATTTTTCTTGCCGAGAGGCAATTTTCTCTTCATTCTTTTTTTCTTCAAGCGATATACGATTGTAATAATTTTGCTTCTTTTTCTCAATTTGCTGATTAAACTTGAATCGAAGTTCATCGATGGCTTTCACCCTTTCTTCTTCTGAATATTGAGAGTCAGATAGTATGATTTTGTGATTTTTTACAAGCGACTGTATTAATTTCTCAAGAGACGCCTCTACTAATAAAATATCATCTAATTTTTTCTCTCTTAAGCCTCCATTTGACATCTGCTTATAAAGCAACTCGGCATATTTATTGATTCTTACTTTTGTTGAACTGCTCTGAACTGACGCATCAAGTATGCGATCAAACAGCTTTGTAAGCTTTTTTTCACGTTTGGCATTCTTTTTAGTGAAAAGCTTTGTGTTGTTTACAAGTTCCTGCGAAAGGTCGTCAATGTTGGTTTCCACAACATCTTTTAAATGTGGGTAGGTGCGATAAATTTCACGTTTTAGTTTTGCTTTAAATTCCGATAAGAAACCATCAAGAGAACCATAGCGGTTATTTTGGCTAAAAAGCCCTTCAAATATTAAATCTTTAAAGTGGTTAATAACACCATCAAAGCTATTAGAATCAATTAATCCGCCATTTTTCTTTATGGTATCCATAACAACTTGAATGGCTTCCTGACGCGCTTGCTTCCTATCTTGAGGGAATGTTTTATTCATATACTCCAACATCTGTTTATCAGTGGTATTCTTTGTCTCTAATTATAAAGTATCGCGTTTATATTAAAGTTTTATGACAAATTAGAGGTTGTTTTACAGATGTATGACTTTTTGTTTAATGCCGCGGTAAGTTGAAGTTTCAACCTTTAGGCAGCTAAAAGTTTTTATCAATGCGTATATTGCAACAGCTGAGAAAGAAACAGGAAGTACTAAACTAATAATAAAAAGAAAAAGTAGTAATCGTATCACACAGAAACGCATGATAACTGTTTATGCATTACAAAATATTATCGCAAAAGCCTTTACAACTTATATTGGAAATCGTATTTTCACGGCTCGAAAGAATCGCTAGGGGCGGTTAGCTCAGTTGGTTAGAGCGCCACGTTGACATCGTGGAGGTCGGAGATTCGAGTTCTCTACCGCCCACCAGACTTCCTTATCTGTACTGATAAAAATCTAAGCATCTTATACTATCCGTAGTTTGCGGGGTACTCAAGCAACTATTTTCTGGCAAAGAGGAAGAATCGCTTACGATCCATGGGTGCTCTAGAAAAGTTTACCGCCATTCAGTCACAATTTCAAA
Source organism: uncultured Rickettsiales bacterium (assembly GCA_964351935.1). Lineage (GTDB taxonomy): Bacteria > Pseudomonadota > Alphaproteobacteria > Rickettsiales > CAYGPX01 > CAYGPX01. The sequence goes on from CAYGPX010000072.1 coordinate 3,385, forward strand.
ATCACTTTAACCATCAATACCATATCGAAACACGAACATATTTTAAACAATTAAGGAAAGCTTTGCTCGATGTTTGGAATCAGATTCTTGTGGCTAAAATACACGCAAATTTGGCTTTTAGAGAATAGTTTGATTTAGTCTGGCATCACCCTCAGGGACAATGCTGAAGATGCTATGGATGAGGATGTTGATTTGCGAGATATCATTAGCCGGGAATATGTACGTAGACCTAGGCTAGAGCGAGGCCGATGACCACCCTAACACCCCAGCAGTAAAAATAAAGTTAACATATCTGGCACTGTGAGGCTCGATTGGTTATATTACAGGTTTAAAGAAGGGGAGTTTACCTTATGACAGATGAGCCTCATAGAATGCTGCAGAACCACAAGCCATTTGAATCTAAATGGATTGGAGGCTCTATATTATTAAACAAGGCAGAGCTATGGTTGCAAAGTAATTTTGTACCTCACCCCAATTTCCCCGCGTCAAAAATTCATACACTATATTACGAAAGTTTAGATAGACGTTCTTTGTACGAAAAGGCTGATGGTGATTTTATTAAAACTAAGTATCGTTTGCGTTGGTATGATTCTAATGAATATAAAAGCGATAATTATGTATTTTTAGAAATAAAGCGTAAAATTGGTGCCAAAAGAGAGAAAAAAAGAATAAAAACACAGTTCAAGCCTGATTCTCTTTCGAAAGAGCATATTAGTAGCACCGTTTTTAAAAGTATTTTTAATGAATATTATAAACATAAAATACCAGTTCCTTCCAACCTGATACCTACTTTAAAAATATCCTATATTCGCAAACGTTTTATTGACCTCCTATCTGATGCAGAAATTTGCCTTGATTACGATATAATTTCAGAATACGCTAACCATAAAATCGGCAAATCTTCCTCTCGACCAGTTTTATTAAATAACTTTGTGATCGAAGTTAAGCACTGCAAACAGGATAAGCTACCTTTTTTACTGGATAACCTTGTGATTTTAGGGTTAAAAAAGACATCTTTCTCAAAATACAAGAAATCATTTCAATTAATGTTATAAAAGAATAGGTCGTTATATATGGATGAAATCTTGTTATATTTATCAATCCCGAAAGATGCCAAAAATTTTATTTTGGTTTTGGGATTTTCTTTCATCGTATCGTTTTTTATAACCTATTTATATGTATATTTTTATAAAGAACGTGCTACAGGAAGTCAGGTATACAAAGCATTCCCACTATTGGGATTGTCAATTACTTCAATTTTTGTGGCCATACAATTTTCTTTGGCACTTTCATTAGGTTTACTAGGCGCTCTTTCGATAGTTCGATTTAGAACACCAATAAAAGAGCCTGAAGAAATAGGATTTATCATGCTGATAATCGCAGCGTCAATTTGCAGTGCTACTTTTAATCTATTATTTTTGGCAGCTTTGTTAAGCTTTGCTGTAGCAGCACTATTCTTACAGCGTGAATTGCCAATGTTTGATCATAAAAGAGGCGATGGCATCGTGGTGATATCGCTGCCAACTAAAGAGTATAACAGGGCATCACACGACATAATTAATTGCTTAGAAAATGTTATTACCAAAGGTTTAATTGACTCTGTTACAGAACATGCAGAGCAATCAACAATTACATACAGATTCACAAAAATGTGCCATAAAGATGTATTATCTTTGCAAACTAAGCTTAAAGAAATTTCATCTGCAATAAACTCACAAATTTGCTTTCAGAATCAAGTGCATTATGTATAGGTTATCAGGCTCTTTTTTATTTTTTATAGGCATAGCATTGTTTTGGTTAGCAGCAGCCTATATAGAGTTGGATGATAACTTTAAAGATCTAAAAAAGAGTTTATCGTCTAATAATAACTTAATTGAGGGCGACGCTAGCTCAAAACTATTGGATATTTTGGATCAACTAGATTCCAATTTTATATTATCAAGAAGCATCGAAAATAAAAACCTCAGAAAAGAACATGTTACATCCAAATTACTAGCTTTTTCTAAAGATGCTAAACAGCCAATTGTTAATATTAATATTAACGAGCATGATTTCATGCACAGTGAGAGCGGTATCGTTGATAATGCGAAAAACCGTGGTGAAGAATGGGAAAAAAAGGCGCTCTTGCAGTGGTATGAGGGTGGCGATATTCTACACTCATCTACCATTGGCCTGCGTATACATGGCACTCAATCTCGAAAAAATTGCCCGACAACCCTAATTTGTAATTATAGGATATATTATAGAGCTAAGTATCGATCAGACATTCCTGATTCTAAGCTATTATTTCCAAGCCAACAAAATATTGGAAAACTCAGCTCATTAGTTTTATCTAATACTACAAGAGAAAGTGAGCCACATACGGTGTTGTTTGCATCAAGCATTGCCCGATCATTAGGCTTATATATTCCCCCGCTTCGAAGGGTGACATTATATATAAATGGAGTCTTACAAAAAGTTGATTACTATATAACCGAATACCCTGAAAAAGAACATTGGCAAGATTATTTTCAGCATAATAATTTTGCATGGTATAAAGAAAGAGGAGCTCTATCAAAGGATAAAAGACTGTTGCGTTACGAACAGCTTAGAAAAAAAATAAACGACATTCCTGAAGGAATGATGAGTATTGAAAGATTGCGTCCATTTATAAATATAGATAATTTAATGAATATTTTTATATTCAATGCTTATTGCGGCAATTATGATTGGAGCCAGGATATTGCCATATATAATATGCGTAGTATAGACAGTAAATGGTTTTGGGTACCGTGGGATATTGAAGAATGTTTCAGTAGTGGCGCAGAAGATTCAATATATAAAGACTGGCGACAGGATGGGTTTAAAGTTTTTCTGTTTCAAAAAAACTATCTAAAGGGAGTGATTTTTAGTCGTTTGATTTCTGAAAGTCCTAATTTTATAAGCCTATTAAAAAGTTATTTTGAAAAAGCTAAATTATCAGCTCTTAACGAAGATAGATTGCTTGAGCGTATTGAACAATATGAAAAAGAACAAAACATTTCCCTAGTAAAGCTTCGTGATTTTATAAAAAATAGAAATAACTATTTAAAAAAAGAGTTAAGCTTACTATAGTACATTAATTGTGGCATGTAATTGTCTTGATATCTGAGCCAGTGTTTAATCGAATTAATATCTTGTTAGTTGTGCCCGAAATAAAGAATTCAAACAAAGCTTTTACACTAATTGAATTATCTATAGTCATAGTTATTATTGCCTTGATTGTTACAGGCGTTATAGCAGGGCAAAGCTTAGTTCGCCAAGCAAAATTGCGTTCCGTAATTAGCGAAAGCGAACAAATTAAAACTGCTATTAATACATTTAAACTACAATATTCTCAATTGCCAGGCGACTTTGACAATGCTTTTGCATACTGGGGAACGGCTTGTGGTGCAAGTGCAAGTAGGTGTAACGGAGTTAATAGGGACAAAAGAATTGACTTCCTAAATGGTGTGACAGACGAAAGAAGGTTTGCGTGGATACATCTAGAACTAGCAGATTTATACCCTGGCAGTTTTGCTCCCTTTGTCGTCTTTAACACTGGGGACGACAACGTAATAGGAGTCAACATTCCATCTTCGAACCTAGGTGATAATGTGGGGATAGTTATAGGATATGATGATTTCGGAAGCTCGGGCAATGCAAGCTCAAGCCCTACTAGATTATCTTTAGACCAGAATGTTATAACATTTGGTAAGATTGACACAACTTCTGCATCATCTAGTGCCACTGCAGGAGCACTAACTTCACCTGAAGCTCGCGCAATAGACTTAAAAACAGATGATGGCACTCCAAATTCTGGGCGAACAATGGGCGGAGTTACAGGAGCTACTAACACTTGTTACTCTGGCTCCACATACACCCTTGACTCTACCGCATTAGATGTCTGCAATATAAACTTTCTTTTTAAATAACAGCTGGGGAAATAAGATTTCATCTACAAAAGCATGCACTAATATAATGCTGCCTCCAACCTTCGATAATGGCTTTAGCTTCTGGCAATGTGTAAAACATCTCACCATTGAGCAGCTCATCTCTTAATCGACCAAACTTTCACTGTAACCGTTCTCCCAAGGACTGCCTGGCACGACGCAAGCCGTGACATCACCCTTCTAATTCTTAGCACGGATTTCTAATAAAAGTCATATTTTAATAGTATTTCTGATGTATTCTAGGTT
>CAYGPX010000073.1:0-7579 GCA_964351935.1 uncultured Rickettsiales bacterium
CCCGCATGCGCCACTTTTTTAATTCCATGCGCACGCCTTGCAAGCCCAACCTCTAGGGTTGAAGTGATACCTCGCGGTTTATTCACCACTAACCAGCCAGATTGGGGAAGATTCATAGGTAATGTAAATCCGTTATTGCCTAATGTGCTGCTGACTCAAGCTTCTGCTCTTCATGCCTAAGCGACTCAATCAACGCATTCACACGGCTAATTTCTTCGAATGTGTTATCACGCGAGAAATGTAGACGTGGCGCATAGCGTAAATTAAGTTTGCGCGCAATTATATGGCGGAAGTGAGATGCCAAATCGTTAAGCGTTTCTTCAAAATAGCGCGGAGTATTCAAGCCCAGAGGTGTGGCATATACCGTTGCATTACGCAAATCAGGTGCAACAGATACATTTGAAACGGTAATTGAAATACCTTCCAACGGCGTTTGGTAAAATACCTCATGCATAAACACTTCTGCTAATGCATGGCGGATTGCCTCACCAACTTTACGCTGGCGCTGAGATGGTTCACGGTGGGCTTGGGTTTGATAACGTTTTGACATGACGCAACTCCTAAAATGAGAGGTGAGCAATAACGAGTAGTTCTTTATATTGTACTACAAGCTACGCTGCTCTTCAATGGTTTCAAATGCCTCAATCACGTCCCCTGCTTTCATATCATCGTAATTTTCAAACGCCATACCACATTCAAAGTTGTTTGCGACTTCTTTCACATCGTCTTTGAAACGTTTAAGCGTCTTCAACTTTCCTTCATGAATTACCACGTTATCACGCAGCAAGCGTACGCCTGCACCACGCTTTATGACACCATCAGTAACGAAACAACCTGCAACCTTTCCATATTTTGTCAGATTGAATACTTCACGAATTTCAGCATTACCAAGATACTGCTCTCTTACCGTCGGGTTAAGCATGCCGCCTAACACCGCTTTCATATCGTCTACCAAGTCATAAATCACCGAGTAATAACGAATATCCACACCTTCTTTTTCTGCCGCCTGTTTAGCAGGCGTAGAAGCACGCACGTTAAAGGCTAAAATCAATGCTTTAGAAGCCGTTGCCAAGGCAATATCCGATTCATTAATACCACCCACAGCCGTATGCAGCACTTTTGCAGCCACTTCTTCCGTTGCTACTTTAGCTAACGACCCAACAATTGCTTCAGCTGAGCCCTGCACGTCTGCTTTAATAATGATTGGCAATTCTTTTATGCCCGTATTTGACGCTTTCTGGAATAGATCCTCAAGCGATCCACGCTTTTCAGTAGCAGCACGCAAATCACGCGTACGTTTCACACGATATTCAGCAATATCGCGCGCGGTTTTTTCATTTTCCACTACTGCAAATTCATCACCTGCTAGCGGTGCTTTATCAAGACCAAGCACTTCTACCGGAACAGATGGAGAGGCTTTACTAAGTGCATTCCCCAGCGCATCACGCATCGCACGCACACGTCCCCACGAACCACCGGCAACAACAATATTGCCAATCTTCAGCGTTCCACGCTGCACCAGCAATGTTGTAGCAACGCCACGCCCAGGCTCTACTTCAGCTTCGATCACCACACCTGCCGCCTTGCGATCAGGGTTGGCTTTTAATTCCATCATTTCTGCTTGAAGTAACAGAGTTTCAAGTAACTTATCTAAATTCAGACGTTCTTTGGCAGAAACATCTACCACCATCACATCACCACCCAGCTCTTCTGCCACCAACTCATACTGCAATAATTCGTTACGCACGCGCTGTGGGTTTGCTTCAGGCTTATCAATTTTATTCACCGCAACCACGATTGGCACACCCGCTGCCTTAGCATGGTTAATAGCCTCAACGGTTTGCGCCATAATACCATCATCAGCTGCAACCACTAACACCACAATATCGGTAACTTTTGCACCACGCGAACGCATTGCAGTAAAGGCCTCGTGACCCGGAGTATCTACAAATGTCACCGGATGGCCACTTGCTGTTTTCACCTGATAAGCACCAATATGCTGGGTAATACCACCGGCTTCACCGCTCACCACATTCGCTTCACGAATCGCATCAAGCAACGAGGTTTTACCATGATCTACGTGTCCCATAATGGTCACAATCGGTGGGCGAGACTCTAAAAGGCGCTCATCATCTTGTTCATTTTCTTCGAGCAATACTTTCTCTACATCCGCCTCAGTCACACGTTTTACCGCATGTCCCATTTCTTCAGCAACCAGCTCCGCAGTATCTGCATCAAGCGTTTCGTTTGCGGTAACCATCATATCCATCTTCATGAGCGTCTTAATTACATCCGCAACACGCTCCGACATACGATTAGCCAGCTCCTGCACCGTAATTACTTCTGGCAGCTGCACTTCACGGTACTGCTTTTCACGCTGCACATCTCCACCCGAAGCACGCTTAGCTTTTGCTCTGGCACGCTTGATTGAAGCTAAGCTTCTAAATTTTTCTTCTTGCTGCTCTAGCGCTTGAGAAATAGTAAGTTTATTATGACGACGCTTATTATCCTCGCCTTTTTTCACACGTTGCCGCGCTTCTTTTTCTTTCGCTTCCTGCTCACGCTCACGCTGATTGGTTGCCAAACGTTCAACCGTTTTTATTGGCTTCACCAATGTTGAACTATCTGTGGGCAGAGGTGCAATCGAGGCAGCAATTTCATCTGGCGTTAGCTCGGTTTTTGCCTCTTCTTTTTCTTTTGCTGCAGGCGCTGCTTTTGATTGCTTCTTAATTTTTGCCTGATCTTCTTCAGCCTGTTGCTGACGCTCAGCTCGCTGCTGCTCTTCTCGCTCAGCTCGTTCCGCTTCTTCAGCTGCACGCACTTTATCTTCTGCTGCGGCACGCTTAAGCACCTCAAGACGCACGGCTCGCTCGCTTGGCGTCAAGCCCGAAAGAGCAGCTTCTAACTCAGCCTCTTTTTGCACTTCAGTTGATGCATTATCTTGCTGCACTGTTACAGGAGCAGAACCATCCGATGAAAAACTACGGCGTTTTTTACGCACCTCAACCGTCACAGATCTATTTGATTTGCCTGAAGAAGCACCACCGCCAGCAGGAAGTTTTAGTTTACTTCCAAGCGTTAGAGTTGATTTTTTCTTATCTTGGCCTTGATCTTGACTCATAATGTCGTCGTCCTTATCGTTTTTCTTCTATTGGCGCTTCTTGCTCTATTTCTACTAGCTGGATACAGCGTCTAAAAACCTTCTCAGACAATCCACCTTTCAGCAAAGCCAGATATCCTATATGATTTTGACCCAAAACACCAGCAAGTTCGTCAGTGGTGAAAAAATCACATACTGAAATTGACTTGTAAGGCCCTTGCAACAGGTTTTTTAACTCACGTTTTGAACCGCCCGCTGCCTGAAAAACCAACAAAACTCGCCCTTCATTAAGCGCCACTTTGACTTTTTGACCCCCAACAATAAGCTTTCCAGCTTTTTTGCTAAGAGCAAGCCACTGTAGCGCTTGCTGCCGCATCATCGTGATACATCGCTGCTCAAAATTAGGCAGCAAAACAGCCTCCTTGCCAAAAAGCCGTTCCAGCACCTCTTCTTTCAGCAATTCACGCCAAATAGAAGGCTTGCAAACCGCCCACAGCGCTTTACCGGGCAATGCATCGTCTAAATCCGGCACTACCACCCCTTGCGGCGACATCACCAACTTTATCGCCCACTCTTTTTCAAGTGGCTCTGCGGTAATGGCACATTGCAGTGACGGCATGTCAGGCTTTATCACAACAACACTACTCTTCTACTTTCGTCGCTTTGGGTTTTGCTGCCTTCTTTTCTTCTTTTGCTGAATCTTCTGCTTTTTCAGATACTTCTGACTCTGCAAACCAATGCTCACGTGCCTTCATAATAAGCGCATCAATTTGCTCACCCGAAAGCTTAGAACCAGGCACAAGCTCAGCAAACTCATCACTTGAAAGATCCGCAAAGTCATCAAGCTTCTTCACGTCTTTTTCTACCAGCTGAAGTTTGATTTCATCGTCCAAGCCTTCAAATGCAATGAAATCATCGGCCGCACCTTTGGTTTTCAAATCTTCTTTGGTGCTTTCTTTTTTCTGCTCTAAATATTCACGAGCACGGCTTTGAAGCTCAGCAGCGATATCGTCATCAAAGCCTTCAACAGCAGCCACTTCAGCCGAGTCAACAAATGCAATCTCTTCAACTGAGCTAAAACCTTCTGTAACCAGAAGATGCGCAATCACATCTTCTACGTTCAGTGCTTCAATAAACAAATCTGAAAGGGTATTAAACTCTTCCGTACGACGCTTAGACTCTTCGTCTTCGGTCATCACATCAATGTTCCACCCAACCAATTGAGACGCCAAACGCACATTCTGACCACGACGACCAATAGCAAGGCTAAGCTGATCTTCCGGCACCACCACTTCGATGCGTTTACGATCTTCATCAATCACTACTTTAGAAACATCAGCAGGTGCTAGCGCACTCACTAACAACGCACCAACATCAGGTGACCACTGAATGATGTCAATTTTTTCACCAAATATTTCGTTTATCACCGCCTGCACGCGCGATCCACGCACACCCACACACGATCCAACCGGATCGATACTCGAATCTCTTGAATAAACAGCAATTTTAGCACGCGAACCCGGCTCGCGAGCAGCTGCTTTCACTTCAATAATACCATCATAAATTTCAGGCACTTCTTGAGCAAATAACTTCACCATAAACTCAGGTGCCGTTCTTGAAAGGAAAATTTGCGGGCCTTTTGGCTCACGACGCACATCTTCTACATAAGCACGCACACGGTCATTTACCTTAAATACTTCACCCTTAATCACTTTATTACGACGAATAATTGCCTCTGCGCGCCCAAGATCAACCACAACATCGCCAAACTCCGCACGCTTCACCGTACCATTGACAATCTCACCTACACGATCTTTGAAATCTTCGTATTGACGCTCACGCTCTGCGTCGCGCACTTTTTGCAAAATCACCTGTTTTGCTGTTTGTGCAGCCACACGTCCCAAATCAATCGGAGGCAAAGGCTCACGCAAAAACTCACCTACTTTCAATTCATTTGCTTGCGCACGCGGATCATCCAACAGAATTTGCATCACGCTTATTTCTGAATCCTCATCATAGGCTTCCACCACTTCTAACTCGCGAAAAAGACTCACTTCACCACTTTTACGATCAATATAGGCATGCAAATTACGGCCATAGCCATATTTTTTACGCGCAGCAATCGCAATAGAATCTTCCATTGCATCTACAATTGCATCTTTACTAATGCTCTTTTCACGCGCCACCGCATCAGCGATTTGCAATATTTCTGCACTTCCAAATGTTCCGGGATTTGCCATGGTTTTATTCCTTACAAGTTAAACTATTATCTAAAAATTTATTATTTTTTCTGGTTTGTATTGGCTGCAATGAGCGCATCCGTCATCACCAACTTTGCCGTCGCAATTTGAGAAAAAGGCAGCGCCACTTCTTCACCCGTATCCGACACGGTCATAAGCACTGCATCTTCTTTCACACCACCCAACACACCAGAGAAACGCTTCCGCCCATCAAGTGGCATTATCAAAGCAATTTTAGCTTCAAACCCAACATAATTTACAAAATCTTTTTCACGCGTAAGCGGCCTATCCACACCAGGCGAGCTAACCTCAAGGTTATACTCCCCTTCAATTGGATCTTCTACATCCATCACTGCTGAAATTTGTCTGCTTGCACGCTCACAATCATCGATTGAGATATTTTCTCCGTCTGTGCGATCCAGCATAATTTGCAATGTCTTTCTGTGCCCTTCTTGCATCTGCACGCGCACAACTTCATAACCCATACCATCCAGTGACGGCTCAATAATCGCTATAATTTTTTCTTCTAACGCACTTGGTTGCATCTTAACCCTTTATAGATTCTGGCTTTACAGTTTCTTAAATTTCAACTTGAATTACAGTCACAGAAAAAACAAAAGGCGGGCAATGCCCACCTTTTCGTAATCTTAGCATTTTTATAGCAGAATCCTTGAAAAAGGCAAGCTGTTATTTCCCCCCTATTAAGATCACCAAATATCCCCACTCAATCACAGCCTCTTGCTTTTTTTCTTGCACATGCACCAGCACCTACACTACATTCACCCCATGACAAACACCCAAAGGCCTTTTTTTGATACACATATATTCTGCTGCATTAATGAGCGAGCTGCAGGACATTCACGTGGCTGCTGCCACGAAAAAGGCGCCGAATCTTTACGCAACTACCTGAAAGACCAAACAAAGAAACTCGATACAAGCAAAACCATTCGCATTAATGCGTCGGGCTGCCTTGATCGCTGCGAACTAGGTCCCGTTATGGTGATTTATCCTGAGGGCGTTTGGTATACTTATAAAACCAAAGATGACATTGATGAAATCATTCGCTCCCATATTAAAAACGGAAAATATGTAGAGCGACTGCTGCTTCAAAACAAGAAAAGCTAGCCCCATTTACACCACTAGCCTTATCAACGCTGGGTCAGACGCATATTTTCTGGAAGCTCTTTATCACTAAGCGGAGCGTATTGAGACCAGACATCTTCCGAAAAACGATAATCCCACCATTCGGATGGCAATAAGTAAAACTCTTGTTTTACACCAAACTCATCCGCTGCCAACAACATCGCATCATCTAACGCCTTTCTGTTTGCAATTATTTTTGAATTCTCAATGTCATCATCACAAAATTTCACAAAATCTCTATTTGATCGCACACCAAAATGATCAAAAGCAGAACCCATATCAATTAGTTCACCCGATGATGCATCAACTGGCACAATATCAATTGCCATTGCACGAGGGTGAGCACCAGCTCCGGGCGGCGACACATATTCTTCAGACCAACCATTTTCCTGCACGACACGTTGCATCGCTTCCTGCCCTTCTATCGTACGCAGGCAATCTATTATTTTCAAATTCCAGCCTTGCTTATTATAGAGAATTTCAGCGGCACGAATCGTTATTCTTGCTAAGCGCTCATGTGCCCATAATTTTGCATTATGACGATAAATAGCACCAAAGACACGGTCTGGCAGGCCATCATTTTGCGCCACATAGCCATCACCACCAACAGGAACGGAAGGTTTAGAATATTCAAGGTCAATAATAATGGGATTAAAAATCTTTTTAGTAGAAAAATAACTGGCCGCCATGCGCTCTATATCAACCAGATGTTGCACCAGAGGGTGCTCGTCCATGATACCATCATTACTTAATTGCATACTAACCACCTTCTTTTTATGAATAACACTAAAGAAGTTAGCGTAGCGTAAAATGATTACTATTTCATTAACAGTGCTAAGTTTTTAGCCAATTAAAAAACTAAACAGAATTAGAACTGTCACAGCAAGAACTGATACAGTTAAAATGACAGTATATTTTTTTGAATGTAATTTATGAATTTTTGATTTTACATTGCGATATTTAAGAAGAAATGAAGACGGCGGCACGTCGTATTATGAGACTAGGCGCTACAGAATTCTTATTATTAACAATAAGAGTGTAACACCATTATGTCTGAAAGGAGGTAATCCAGCCGCAGGTTCCCCTACGGCTACCT
>CAYGPX010000074.1:0-7531 GCA_964351935.1 uncultured Rickettsiales bacterium
ATACCAAACTGCCGTAATATAGTTTGCTCTAGCTCTTTTTGAACTTGCCGCAAAATAATATGACGCTGCCGACTCACCAGCGTTTCAAGTGTTTTCTCCACTCCCTTTTGCTCTGATGATAGCACCGATTTAAACTGCTCAAGCATCATAGCACTCAATTCCTGTCCCAACTGCTCAAATTGACGCTGCAACTGCTCTGGCACTTTAGAAAAAGCTTGGTTTGGCATAGCATCCTCAATGGTTAGCAATTCACTTAAACTATCAATGTGGGAGCTGAAATTGGCAGCAAACGCAACAAAATCAGCTCCCAAGCAAACTGACTAGGCAGCAGGATTATCTGCAGCATGCCCTTTTACTGCAATCGCACTCATCGTGCCACCGCTTGAAGTCGAAGCCGAAACAATCGATAAGCGCACATAGCGTTTACTACCAATATACCCCACTTTCTTCACTGCATTATCTTCACTTGCCATGAATGATGCAGCAGCTTCAATGCCAAGCAATTCAGCATCCACCACAGCTGCAGCATCGCTTAAATTACTTTCGTCACCATCTTCAATCAGAGCTGTATAAGCACCATCGGTCAATGTGCCTGAAAACAGCACAAACTCAACTGCTTCAAACCCTTGCAAATCAATGATATTTCCTACCGTGGTCGTATCACTCGAAATAGCACCAATGTCCAGCGCCACTTCTGTTTTTATGTTGTTATGTAAGTCTTTCATAACTAGTTCCTCTTTAGAATATAAATTAACCTACTGGCTCGAACTCTCGTGCGAGGACAGGAGTCCGAGCCAGCCATGAGCCCGCATAGCGGTGTTGCAATGCGAGGTGTTTCATTGCGAATTTAGAAAAATTCGCAGGAAACAAAATTAAGAAGCTAGTTTCAGCAACTTAATCGCCTCAAAATTCACCACATCACCACCCACACGTTTGGTGCTATAAAACTTCACAAAAGGCTTTTCGGTGAATGGGTCACGCAGCACGCGTACACCGGAACGATCAACAATCGTATAAGCACGGCGGAAGTCGCCCACCGCTACTGAAAGCGAATTGCCAGCAGGCGTTGGCATATCAGCGGCTTGCATCACGGGCACACCCATCAATGTATCGGGCGCACCTGCTGCCAAACCTGGCTGCCACAAATATTGATCGGTGGTTGATTCTTTCAACAATCGTGCCTGCTGCACGGTAGAGCGATTCATCAAAAAGCTGGCATGTACGGCATATTCTTCTTTGAGTGCGTAAAACAGCTCAATCAGCTTATCTGCCGTCACATTGCCGCTAGAACCTGAGCTAATCTGCTCAATTTCACCCCAGCTTGTGCCTGCTGTATAGGTGAGGATACCGCGAGGTTTACCCACACCATCGCCGCTGATGAATGCCGTATTTTCTTTACGAGCAAACACATCGGCCACTTTGCTGGCAAGCCACGCTTCAATATCCACGCTTGCATCGTCAATCAGCTTTTGGGTGGCTTTGGGCTGAGCATAAAGCTCGTGCACCGCAATCACCTTCTTGCCAATTTCAGGGCTATCCGTTTCTGAAACTGAGCCGGTTTCACTCGTCCAGCCTGCGCCTGCTTCGTCTTTATCTTCGATAATTTCCAGCGAATCGCTCGAAATTGTCTCAATATTCGCTAAATGACGCATCGGCGAGGTTTCAAACACCGTTTTCACGATAGATTCTGAAACTTGTGAAGAAACCAAATATCCTCCATCAGGATCAGACGAAACCGAAAGTGCCTTTTTCTCCAGATGCGGTAAATTCTCCTCCACACCTTTGCGCAAATAGCCACAAAATGCGGCCTTGTGCTCGTCTGAATAGGCGCTATCGCGGAAACTTGCAGCCTTATGTTCGCCAAAGCTAGGGCGTGCCGAGGCTGTTTCCATACGTGTAATGCGCTCTTTATATTCATCCAAGGTTGAATGAATACGCTCCAGCGCTGTTTCAGTAAGCGGATCAGCCTGACCATGTTGCTTAATTTCATTACAGCGACGGTCATTCACCTGCTTAAATTGTTCCCATGCAGAGCCGAGTGCGTCTACACGTGCCTTAATCTCAGTGGTTGACATAAAATGCCTCCTTAAAGTTGGTTGGTAATTTGGATTGGAAAATTGTAGTTCTTGTGCTATAAAGAGCTTTAAGAGCTAGCGTGTCGTTGCGCATAAACAACGAAGAGCAAAGAGATCTCAGTCAAAGAGGTCTCGCCCAAAAACAAGAGGCTTCATAAAATGATGCCTCGTCCCCAGAGCAAGAGCTTTTAAAAAGCCTCGAAAAACCATTCTTAATTTTAATTGTTTAAGGCGCCTTAAGCTTAGTCAAAGGAATATATCCATGATTAAGGTCATAATAAAAATGACTGGCAAAGAATTGATCCAAGTGATCTTACTTTTACACTGGTTATTATACTAAATATGGTGGCGGGGCATTAGCTCCGCCATTTCGTATTTATACATCCATGCTAATAATGTTTAGACTAGGAGTTCAAGGCGACGTGTAGAAAAACGACACGAGCCGAAGAACAACAACGTCTAAATTTAAGACAAACACTATCTCACTAAACCGCCACCACACCCGCCATTTCATTAGCTGGAAAGGTGACAATGCTCACCTCCCACAAATCCACGCTATAAAGAAAGCGCACGCCTGTGTCTGCGTCCACTTCCCAGCGGGTGGGGCTATAGCCAATGCTTAGTCCTTTGATGGCTTGCCCTTTTAGCAATGCATAGGCTTCCTTGCCCTGCTGCACATCGCTTAGCAGCTCACCTTCAATAAACAAGCCATATTCATCTTCTTTAATGGCGGTAATTTTCCCCACAGGCTGTGCGGTATCGTGCTGCCACAAAAGCCGAATATCCCTGCCCTTTTGCACAGCTTTCAAACTTTCTTGAAACGCTCCCGGCATCATCATATCGGCTTGGCTATCAATCACCCCAAACACCGAGGCATAGCCTGCAAACGCGCCTTCTTCTTTCCAAGTTTTCAGGCCAACAGGTGCCACTGCTTGTTTTAATCCCATCTCACTCTCCTACGATTGATATTTCGATAGAAAATAACGCTTAATCAATGCTTTATCATCACTATCTAAGGGCAAAAATATCGGCTCTTTGTCATCTTCACCTTGCAAAGCGGCCATATCGCGCTCTAATCTCAGCATCTTGTCTAGCATCGCCAGCAGTTTTGTCAGGCACGAAATTATCGTTTCTTTCTCGCCCCAAACACGCTTCTGCAGCAATAGTGTTACACTGTCCTCTAAAGCCTCTAAATCTATGTTCTCATTGATTTCTTGCTCATATATCCACAACTTATCCACATCCGATTGCAATTTTAGGATGAGTTGCTGCACCAACATTTCCAGATTCTTTATATTCAGCTGAAAAAAGCCTAGGTTGCGCGGTTGTGCTTTAGTTCCACGTTTATTTTTTGTGCATTCCAACCATGCATTCACCTCTTCTTCAGCCCCTTCTAGTAACGAAACTGGCTCTTCTTCATTTCTATCCACCGACTTATCCACATGTTCAGTTATTTCTCCAGAACCCATCAAAAATCACCTCTTCAGCATCCATTCTTTAAGTAAAAACAATATGCTGCTACAAAGTGTGATGATTGCACTCCAAACAAAACTTGCCTTCACTTTGCGTGAAATATACTCACTCCCCGTGCGCAGCCTTCTAATATGCAATAAGTCGGCTTGTAGCTCATGCGGCTCAGAAGTTGTAAAGCCTAGCCCACATAGGGTTTCGCTCACCGCTTCTTTCACAATACGACGAATATCTTTTTCCTGCATAACGCCCTCAATGGATTTATTGCTCCTGAATAACTTAATGAGCATTGAGTATGTGCTAAAGCTTAGCTATAATCATAAAAGTATTAGTAATAGGAGGTACACATGCGCTCAAATCATGGGTTTACATTAATTGAGCTATCAATCGTACTCGCCATCATCGGGCTGATTGCAGCAGGTATAACCAGCGGTTTAAGTGTTTTGCGTGATTCTAACCTCAAACGTATTGTAAGCGATGCCGAGCACTACAAGGGCATCCTCGTTTTATTTAAAAACCGTTATCAATCCCTTCCCGGCGACTTCTCCCGTGCAGGCACCATTTGGGGGGATGATTGTGCAGGCGCTACTGGCGGCACTGATACATGCAGCGGTAATGGCAATCGCATTATTGAGCATGGCGCACAAGATGATATTGCCACCACGTCTGAATCATTAAGACTCTGGCAACATTTAAGCAATGCAGATATGGCGCCTAGCAACTTATCTGGCATGCCAAATAGTGGTTGCGGCAGCGCTAATAATATCTGCGCTGAAGCGGGTGTAAATATTCCCACTACCTCAATTTCAAATGGGGGATACTATTTTTACACCGATAGCGCCACGCGTACAACTGCACTTATTGTTGGAAGAAGTCTAGCTAACTCGTGGAACAGTGCCCCACTCATTACGCCACTTGAAGCCTTCGAAATTGATAAAAAAATTGATGATAGTGTTAACAACACAGGCACATTCTCTGGCGCAGGTCTCATCGATGGAGCTGGCGGTTGGGCACTCAGCTTACAAAATGCTACAAGCAATTGCTATAATGCCGCTACGTCTACACGCTATAATACCGCAACAGATGATAGAACTTGTGGTGCAGTTTTCAGCATTGGTAAAAACCTCTAACGCATAAATTGGAGCCTTTTATGGATTCTCGTCAACACGGATTTTCACTGATAGAACTATCTATCGTACTTGTCATTCTTGCGCTTATTGTTGGAGCCGTAGGTGCAGGCACCCAGCTATTAGAAGCCTCTCGCATACGAGCAATCACAGCCGAAACTGCAGATCTACAAAATCAGGTTAATTTATTTCGAAGTAAATTCAGTACCTTACCGGGCGATTTTCGCGAGGCAGGTGCACTTTGGGGTAATGATTGTGCCAACAGCACCTCGGGTAGCGATACATGCAGCGGCAATGGCAATGGGCTAACTCTGGAAAATGACATTGCATCTACCACATCCGAATCCTTACGTGCGTGGCAACACATAAGCCGTGCCAACATATCAACTTACCTCTTAACAGGGCTACCTGCTTCTGGTTGTAGTGCCGAAAACTGTGCTAGCATCAACATAAACATACCCGGATCAAAATGGCCAAATGCAGGATACTCGCTCTATAGCGGCAGTGACGACTCCATTAAACTCGCCTTATTCCTAGGCGCTGAAACCTCAGACAGCTGGAATAGCACCGCTGTGCTAGATCCTGTGCAAATATCGTCTATCGACAACAAAACTGACGATGGCAATCCTGTTACAGGCAACATCAGAGGCACATCTATTCCAGGCCGTAGTGGTGGCGATTATGCCTCTTGTGTGAATGACAGCGTAAGCGGCGCAGAAGTTTATCGCGTAGGAAATAGCGGAACAGCTTATTGTACACCGGTTTTTATTTTAGTCTCCCGTTAGTCTAAAATAGTCCAGCATTGCATTCACACTGCATCAATAATCCAGTCATGTGGTTTTGTAGCTAGCTCCTCATAGCCAGCTATTAGCACCTGCATTGCCTGTGCTTTACTAATGCCTAAATGCCGCTCTTTAAATCCTTCAAAGCCCCATAATGCTTCCGTAGCATGTTTTGTGCCATCTGCCCATCGCTCCATCACATATTTTCCATCACTATAAGAGCAGCCAAAAAGCTCATTCACCGCATTAAGTGATGCCAACATATCTGCTTCATTATCCCACACTAAAAAGCTCATAAACCAACACTCCACTTAGCAGCCAAATAACATTCCAACATGCGACGCTCCGCATCAGTGACAACTCTTTCAAACAGCAACATCTCAAAGAAATCACCAGTATAGATCGACCCAATTTCTGAAGTTGCATCACTAATCAATGTAAGTGCTGTAGCACTCCTATTGGTATCAAATTGCTGTGTATCATTGGCCCATGTTTGCAGACTATCCAATTGCACATGGGTTGAGATAAGCGCTGGAGTTCCTGTTGAACAAACAGATTCATAATCAAATATTGGGCGTGGGTCATTAGCACCGTTAGCCTGCGATTTTATTTCAAAGTTATTAGTTGATTTTCTTAAAAATATTGCCTGCGAGTCATTCGACGCTCTAAACATGCGCGGGAAAGTCTGTCCCGTAGAAATAGCATCATTAAGCCGCATCACCATCAAGAATGAATAACCCCCGATATTAGGCCCAATACTCAAATCTAAGACATTAGTCCCGTCAAAACGGATACCAGACCGCCCATTAAGTGCATCACTCACTAATTGTGGCTGAGCACTCCCCATGCCTTGACTGGCATGATTCCCCTGCCCAGATTTATCATCCCATTGGCTCACCGCACCCGATGACTCCGTGATAGTTGCCACATCCGCCGCATCCAGCCAGAGTTGCAGGTTCGGTACATGGTTGGGCGCAAATGCTGCGCCCTGCATACGTGTTGATAACATCGCGCCACCCCCTATGCTAAACTAAGGCCAGCAACGAACCCGTACCAAATAGTACCTCCGTCAGTGGTTATAAACGCCAGCACATCTACCTCACTGGCACCTAAGCTAAGTGTAGGCTCGTTACCGCCCGGCCAATCGACGGAGGCAGGCCAAGTCGTAGTACGGCCGCCTGTGCCATCTTGCTTTAGAATTAACGTAAAACTCCCCGCCTTGCCACTTGCCGGAGGATTTGAGAACGTAAACGTACAATTCCCCGTCAGCGTCACCTCATGCACATTGCCGTTTTCCAAATCAATCGTATAGGTTGTGCCTGAATTATCCGCATCCACCGTTTCAGCATAATCTTTGATCTCAGCCCGCGTTACCAACTGATCAACACAATTGAGCGTATCCGCCAGACTCACTTGCTGTTTAAAATCCACATCGCCCGTATCTTTATCCACCACAAACGCTTGATAAAACACAGCGCCATCAGGCGAAACCTTCAGCTGAAAATCATCATCCCCCACCGTGCCAAACTCGGCTCGGCCTGAGAAATTCGTTTGAAACACATAGGATGCTGTATCCGTATCCGCAGCCTTATTCACCTTAATCTGACAATCGCCCGTATCTGTATCAAACAGCACCGCATCCGATATGACCGAAAGCTTATTGGTCGCATCTGCAGTGGTATTCACCCCCAGCCGCGCCAGATTATCCACATTTGCCGTGTTCACAAAATTCGTGCCGTTATATTGTAGCACTTCGTTTGACGTAGCGCCTGAAATAGCAACATCTGAAAGCTCATCAAGCGTCGTTGCCGCTGCCACAATCCAAGCAGAGCCATCATACACATAGGGCTTATCTTCATCATTCACCCACAGCGCTAAGCCTTCATTTGGCACCACAAAGCGCCAGCTATCTTGATACCACGCCACCTGCCCATCCTTGCCCGACCAATCGCCCGTACCGCTGCTAGCTACAATATACACATCGCCATCACTGGGCGAGCTAGGCGGCGTGGCTAAATCCTTATCAATCACGCCTGTGTTGAGCAGCGCATCCAGCGCCACAAACGCCTCATTCGCC
>CAYGPX010000075.1:0-7491 GCA_964351935.1 uncultured Rickettsiales bacterium
CTGGCTCATTAGTTTTGCCACGATGGGGCATGGGGGCAAGGTAAGGCGCGTCGGTTTCTACGAGCAGTGAAGCAAGTGGCAAGTCGCGTACGGTAGCCTGCAAATCTTTTGCGTTTTTAAAGGTCACAATGCCTGAAATGGAAACATACATGCCCAGTTTAATGGCGGCCTCTGCCAGCTCGCGCCCTGTGCTGAAACAGTGAATAAGCGCAGGGAATGCGCCTTTCTTGGTTTCTTCTTGCAGTATTTTAATGGTATCATCATCTGCATCACGCGTGTGAATGATAACGGGCAGCCCAGTGCGTCGCGCCGCTTCAATATGAACGAGAAAGCTTTCACGCTGCTTTTGTTGTTTTTCAGGCTCTTTGCTGTAGTGATAATCCAGCCCTGTTTCGCCAAGGCCAATCACTTTTGGGTTTTTGGTGGCTTCTAGCAGTTCTTCTAGCGTTACTAGCGGTGCTTCATCCACATTGTTGGGATGCACACCAACCGAGGCGTAAACATTCGGAAAACTTTCAGCAATGCCAAGAATGGTAGGAAATTCATCCATACGAGTGCAGATGGTTTGGAGTGTCGTCACATCATTATCGTTAGCGCGTTTCACTACCTCGGCAATGGTCTGCCCATCTGAAAATTGCGGAAAGTTTAAATGACAATGGGAATCTACAAGCATTATGTATTCTTAATGATAAGGTTAAGGCCAACACAGCCAATAATAATAAACAGGATAAATATTGCTTTCAACCAAGAGAAAGACTCATGAAAGAAAATAATACCAATGAGCGCAACCGCGATGGTGCCAAGGCCAGACCATATGGCATAGGTGATGCCAAGCGGAAAGGTTTTGAGTGTTTGTGAAAGGAAATAGAAACTGAAAATATAAAGCACGATGGTGCCGACACCAAAACCCAGCTTGCTAAACCCATCCGAAAGTTTTAACAATGTGGTGCCGAGTATTTCAAAACTAATAGCGATGCAGAGTGAAATCCATGGTGACATTTTTTTACTCTACCCGCGGGAACACACCTTGCGGTGCAGGAAATGCAGTGCCAGATTTAAGCGCAAATTCCGGTGCAAGCTGAGTGAAAGGCACGCCACCAGCATCATTTTCAAAATCTGCTTCGCTATAGCCTAGTTGTAGCAGCATTTTTTTGGCAGATGTTGGCATGAATGGTTGTAGCATGATGGCGATTATACGAATTGCTTCAGCTAGTTCGTACAATACTAACTCCATCTCTTCCAGTTTTCCTTCCTTCTTTAGTGTCCAAGGAGCTTTTGCATCAATGTATTCATTCGCCTTGCTCGCTGCAGAAATAAGCATTCCAATCAAGGCATCAAACCTAAAGCGCGATATGTTGTCTTGTGTAATGCTAGACAAATACTTTTGGTCATTGCTGCTATTAAATATTTCTCCAATTTGGTAAGGTAGTCGGTCTTCATCAGCATCTTTCCACTCACCTACAGGCACTTTGCCCTCACAATTCTTCTGAATCATACTCAATGAACGCTGTGCCAAATTACCGATATTGTTAGCAAGCTCGGCATTGATGCGGGTTTTCATGGCATCTTTGGCAAAGTTTCCATCGTTACCAAATGGTACTTCACGCAGCAGGAAATAGCGGGTTTGGTCTAGCCCATATTCTTCAATCAGTTCAGATGGGGCAATCACATTGCCGATGGATTTGCTCATCTTCTCGCCTTCAATCGTCCACCAGCCATGGGCAACAATTTTATGCGGGCAAGGCAAGTTGGCAGCCATCAAGAAAGCCGGCCAGTAAACGGCATGGAAGCGTAAAATATCTTTTCCCACCACATGCACAGGGCTTTCTCTGCCTTTATCATCATTCCAAAATTGTTTGAACATTGCGGCGTCCACGTCGGGATAGCCAATGGCGGTGAGGTAGTTGGTGAGTGCGTCAATCCACACATACATCACGTGCTTATCATCATTTGGTACGGGTACGCCCCAATCAAAGGTGGTGCGAGAGATAGAAAGATCGCGTAAACCCCCTTTTACAAAGCTCATCACTTCGTTATAGCGTGCTTTAGGGGTGATGAAATCAGGGTTGGCTTCATAAAATTCAATCAGCTTGTCTTGCCATTTTGAAAGTGCGAAGAAATAGCTTTCTTCTTCCACCCATTCTACTTCAGCACCCGATGCTGCGGCTACTTTTTTGCCGTCTTTTTCAATCAACTCAGATTCTTGATAGTAGGCTTCATCACGCACGGCATACCAACCGCCATAGCTATCTTTATAGATGTTGGGGCTGCCATCAGGTGCGGTTGTTTTTAAGATGTTTTGCCACAAGGCTTGCGCTGCTTTTTTGTGACGGGCTTCAGTGGTGCGAATAAAATCGTCATTGCTCACACCCAAAAGATTCTCGCCACCTTTGGGCTTTTCAGGGCAATTGACGAGGGTGCGGAAACGTTGCGAGACTTCATCGGTAAATTCTTGCGGGTCGCGTCCTTTGGCTTTGGCGGCTTTATCCACTTTTTGCCCATGCTCATCGGTGCCCGTTAGAAACTTAACGCTATAACCATCCAAACGCTTGAAACGCGCCATCACATCAGAGGCGATGGTGGTGTAAGCATGGCCAATATGCGGGGCATCATTGACATAATAAATTGGGGTGGTGATATAATAGCTTTTAGTGTTGGGTACTGTGTGCTGTGTCATGATATATGTTATATTCTTATGTTTTTGATTTACTAAGCACTAGGCATTAAGCACTTAGCACTATTTAATTTTTCGAGTAACGTTAAAATGGTCGTGCGCTTATCCAAATGCACATGCTCGGTTTGAGCAACCAATGCGCGTGCGTTTTCCCACAAATCCATCAGCTTTTCAAGCGAAGATGCATGGGCGATAGGTGTTAGAATCTCTTCCTCACGTCCGGTGATGTTTGGAATGCTCTGGCCAGATGCTTTGGCGTGGATGAGTTTTGCAATAATCCATAACAAACAATGTGTGCCAAGCCCCCAGTTTTGCTCTTTCTTTTTGTTATTGAGTTCATTAGCAAACCCTAGCATTGCTTTTGGGCTCATGGCAGGCCATGGGCTGATGACGTCAAGCAGCTTGCGATAAAGTGAAAGCCCGTCACCTGCGAGCAGCTCAAGCGCGAAGCCGGCTGAACCTTCTGAAATTGGTGCAATCTGGCGTATGTCCCCACGTTCAAAATCAGCCGCAACATGCGAAAGGGTGCGCTCTACCGCTTCGGCTTCCAGTGCTGGCATACGCACATGGCGACAGCGTGAACGTATGGTAGGTAGCAATTTGCCGGGTGCGTGGCTAATCAGCAGCAGCAGCGCATGGGCGGGTGGTTCTTCGAGCAGTTTTAGTATGGCGTTGGCGGCGGAAGGGTTCATGTCGTCTACGCTATCCACCAGCACGATGCGGTGCGAGGTTTCAGCCGCCGTCATGTGCAGAAAATGATTTATTTTTCGGGCTTCCTCAACCTTAATGGTTTTTTCTTCAAGCGTTGATTCAAGCACCAGCATATCGCCATGGCCGCCGCTTTTAATGCGCTGAAACGTTTGGCTTGATTCAGGAATTGCTAGGGTTTCAGGGTCTTTTTCAGCACTTAGCATGTAGCGAGCAAAGCGATACGCCAATGTTGCTTTGCCAATGCCTTGAGGGCCACTAAAAAGCCACGCATGGGGCATTTTGTTGCTGGATGCAGCACGTAGCAACAGTGTTTCCGTGGCGCTGTGGCCAAAAAGCTGGGTGTTTTCCTTCGGATGTGGAATTTCAGTCATAGAGCACTTCTCGTTTCTTATCCTGCGTCGTCTGGTTTTAGCTTATCAGTGTTTACTACACATCGCCTCGGTTTCCTAGTCTGATAATAGCGCAAGCGCACGATTAATATATGAAATCGCTGGTAATTTACCTGTAAGTTTTATAGAAAAGGAGAAGATTTAGTAAGTGCTGGCGTTAAGTTTTGGCGCAACAAAAAGGTTTTAAAACGTGTTAGAAGAATATCAACAGCTGATAAAAGATGGGATTATTGTCTCCGATACTGCGCAGCGCAGGGTGGCACGTCGTTTAGATGCACTGCAGGCAGAGCTGGAAGCCTATGTACCACAGCGTGCTAAAAAAGGTTTTTTCTCTCGCATTTTTTCAGGCTCTCAGAAGGGTGCTGTGCCGCGTGGACTTTATATTTATGGGGATGTAGGGCGCGGTAAATCGATGTTGATGGATTTATTTTTCCTGCAAATTAATTTTCCCGGCAAACGACGAGTGCATTTTCATGCCTTTATGCTCGAAGTGCATGCCAAGCTTTATGCGTGGCGCAATGCCAATAAAGGCAATGACGAGGCGGGCGATCCTTTGCCTGAAATTGCGGCAGAAATTGTAAAAAACTCACCGCTTTTATGCTTTGATGAAATGCAAGTGAGCGACATTACCGACGCGATGATTTTGGGGCGTTTGTTTTCGGCAGTATTTGAATTGGGCGGTATTGTGGTGGTGACTTCCAACCGTGCACCAGACGAGCTCTACAAAGATGGCCTTCAGCGTGAGCGATTTGAGCCGTTTATTGATTTGCTGTACGAGCGGCTTGAAGTAGAAGAACTGGACTCGCTACACGACTACCGTTTGCAGCATTTGAGAAGCCTTTCTACCGTATATTTCACGCCACTTGGGAAAAAAGCCGATGCGTTTTTAAAAGAAAGCTTTGCCGATCTCACCCAAGGTGCAGCGTTTAAACCACAAATGCTAAATGTACAGGGGCGAGTGCTCACCATTACAAAAGCGGCGGGAGATGTGGCGTGGTGCAGCTTTAGCGAGCTGTGCGAGGAAGCCCTTGGTGCGGCCGACTATCTTGAAATTGCAAGCGAATTTTCAACCCTGTTGCTGGCGGATATTCCCAAGCTTAGCAAGGAGCAGCGCAACGAAGCACGACGCTTTGTCAATTTGATTGATGCGCTTTATGAGCACCGTGTGAAGCTGGTGTGCTCGGCCGAAGTTTCCCCGCAGGAAATATATCCCCATGGTGATGGTAGTTTTGAATTTGAGCGCACCGTATCACGCTTGATTGAGATGCAATCGGAAAGCTATCTTGCTAAGGCGCATGTGGTTTAATTCGATAAAAAGCAAGGAAAACTAGGAAATAAATACGCTTTTGAGTGTGCCTTTGCCTATTTCAAGCTGTGCCCAGTTTTCAATGTCCAATGCAATTTCAGAAAATGTCGCGGTGGGATAGCCTGCATTCAGTTTTGCCATTGCGCTACTATCGCCTTTGCCAGCACATAGCAGCTTCACCAGCTGTTCAATGCCCGGATTATGTCCAATTAGCAAAATGCTTTCTGGGTTGCCACTGGCTTGGTTTAGCTGTTGGATCATTTCTCCTGCGGTTGCAAGGTAAAGACTTTGCATCAATTGTGATTCGATCTGAATGCCACTGGTGCGCAGCAGGCGATTGCAAGTTTCTTCGGTGCGTTTGGCTGCCGAAACAAGCCATAAATTTGGCCGGATGCCTGCCTGCGTCAGATGATCGCCCACGCGTTTGGTTTCAGCAAGGCCTTTGGCAGAAAGTGGGCGTAATTCGTCCTTTATCCCAATAGGGCTGGCAGCATTAGCATGGCGAAGCAGGTATAATGTTTTCACTATTCTTCAACTCACATTCGTGTGATGGGAAATTTTTGCAACCTTGTAAAGCTTACTATATAATGAAGCATTAGAAAAAATAATTCCACTTTAAAAACAGTGTAACCATTTTGATGAAAGAACCTATCAGCAAGAGTAAACCGCTTTTTACTAAGCCGCACGAGCGCTTCATAAACCGCGAACTTTCGTGGCTTGAATTTAATAAGCGCGTGATGGAAGAGGCGGAAAATAAGCATGTTCCTTTGCTTGAGCGTGTGAAGTTTCTTTCTATCTCTGCCAATAACCTTGATGAATTTGAAATGGTGCGGGTGGCTGGTTTAAAGGAGCAGGTGCGCAATAAAAGTGAAGCACTTAGCCAAGATGGGCTAACACCAGCGCAGCAATTGCGAAAAATTAGTGATAAAGTAAATAAGCTAATCGATCACCAACTGGCATGCTGGAAGCAGCTGAAAGCCGATTTGCAGCAAGAGCAGATTGAGGTGGTAAAAGGTGATGCGCTCACACGTAAAGAGCGCGAGCAGCTGCGGCATGCGTTTTTAGAAAATATTTTTCCGGTGCTTAGCCCTATTGCGATTGATCCGGCGCACCCATTTCCCTTTTTGCCCAATCGTGGTTTTGCGGTGTTGCTGCAACTTAAGCAAGCGGGTGAAAACAAAGAAGATGAAAAGGGTACTTCTGCACAGCCAATCGTAAAGCGCGCAGTCATCCCGATGCCTGCTAAAATTAACCGTTTTGTAAGGCTTCCGGGTAAGAAAAATAGATTTATCTTGTTAGAAGAAGTAATTCGCCTGTTTGAAGATCAGCTTTTCCCCGGTAGCGAGATTAAGCGCTTTGGCGTCATTCATATTATCCGTGACGGTGATTTGGATGTTGAAGACGAAGCAGAAGACTTGGTGAGCCACTTTGAATCGGCGGTGAAACGCCGTAGGCGTGGTCGTGTTACCTGTTTGAAGGTTAGTGCTTATATGCCCAAACATTTGCTCGACTATGTTACGGAAGAGCTAAAGGTTGAGCCGGAAGATGTTATAAAAATGGAAGATTTGCCTGGTCTTTCAAGCGTAGAAGAAATTTATCACGAATGCGATCGGCCAGACTTGAAGTTTAAACCATACGAGCCGCGCTACCCTGAGCGGATAAACGATTTTGGTGGAGATTGTTTTGCCGCCATTGCCAATAAAGATATTGTCATTCACCATCCGTTTGAAAGTTTTGATGTGGTGGTGCGGTTTTTACAACAAGCAGCACGCGACGAGCATGTGGTGGCAATCAAGCAAACGCTTTACCGCACCAGTAATGATTCGCCTATTGTAAGGGCGCTGATTGAGGCCGCGGAAGCAGGAAAGTCAGTCACAGCAGTGGTGGAACTGAAAGCCCGCTTTGATGAAGAAGCAAATATTCGGCTGGCACGAGATATGGAGCGTGCAGGGGTGCAGGTAGTTTATGGGTTTGTAGAGCTTAAAACCCATGCCAAAGTTTCATTGGTAGTTAGAAAAGAGGAGGGAAACTTACGCTCCTATGTGCATTTTGGTACCGGTAATTATCACCCTATTACTGCAAGGGTTTACACCGATTTGTCATTCTTTACATGCGATCCGTCACTATGTCGCGATGCATCCTATTTATTTAACTATCTAACGGGATATTCGCCCCCGCGGGAATTTGAAAAAATTGCCATGGCACCACTTTCCATGCGTGAAACACTGCTGTCGTTGATAAACAAAGAAGTAGAACATGCAAAAGCAGGAAAAACAGGCCATATCTGGGCAAAGATGAACTCGTTGGTGGATGATGAAATCATCGATGCGTTGTATCTGGCTTCACAAAATGGTGTGAAAATAGAGCTGGTTGTGCGTGGTATTTGCAGTTTAAGGGCGGGTGTGTCGGGG
>CAYGPX010000076.1:0-7235 GCA_964351935.1 uncultured Rickettsiales bacterium
TAGCCACGTCGCAACAAAGCCTCCATTGGCTAATGCACTTAAATGTAAGTTACTGTAGGTATATGTACACACCTTCATTTATTAAATCATTTGCAAGAAAATCTCTCATATAGCTTTTGAAAGCCTGATCCTCAGCGAGTTGCGCCGCAGCTGTATCATTGATATTACCTACACCCTCAAATGCCTGCGATGCTTTAATCGCTAAGTCTTTAGTATCTACAATCGTATTATTAATTTTTGACTCACCACTAAATAAAACAAGTGCTTTTGCATCAGAAATGTGCATGGATTGTTGCGAAATGAAATTCTGTAATTGACTCGCATTGGATATTTTTAGTGGATCACCCACATTCAAGTTGATTCTATTGATCATTTCTTGTTTGAGCGCGCTATAATCCATGGGTAATTCCTTTAGTTATCGAGCAAATTCAGGTTAAAGATTAGGTGGTTTTAGTGCTTAAAAGACACATTTACTTTTTCTACATTTTTTAGCGTGTTTACTTTTGCTTTTAAAAACTGCGAAATATAGCATTGTACTTCCTCTACCTGACTCTGTAAGTCTGTAGGTAACTCAATACTCACAATATTCCACTCCTCTATATATCCAGCAGTACCCTTCGTAGAAGTTTGTATTGTCGAAAATGAGATAAAGTGCTCATGCCAAATAATTTCAAAGCAAGGGCTGTTTAGCTTTTGAGTTTTTGGGTGATCTACAAACATGATATGAACATGATCACATGGCCAGAACTCATCCCTTAGTTCATTTAGAGCTTCTATTAAAAAGTAGCGCACCTCATTCTCTTTATTTTTTAGTGCAGGCGGAATAACCATGTTTCTAACAGTCCACCATACATTAATGCCTTCTTTTTCAGAGGAAGTGCGGTCTTTTTCAAGCCTTAAAGATATTACCTCACCATTCCAAGTAAGCTCAAAGCTATGGAACCCTTGAGGATGAGATGGTGTTGCCGTACATTTCAAGCACGCATTACGATCCTCATCAATTGTAATGAATTTATCTTCTTTAATATTCACAAATGCCATCTATCTCTCCTGACAAGCTAAGCAAAAAAATACAACCACCAATACCTCTCACCACCATCGCGCGCAAGTTAAGAGTTAGGTTAAGAAATTAATCCTTGGTAGATAAAAAATTAAATACGCATGATAAATAGCTCTAGAAAAAGGATTTTCTATATTTGGCACTCGGAATGATGTTTAAAGATTTTTATAAAAATCTTTAAACATCATTCCTGCCGCTTTTACCATCGACTCCCTCACCGGATCATCGCGTAGGCGAGCAAACTGCCTTTGGCATACTCAGCAGCCACATCGTCACTCAGCCACGCCCTTATCACCCACTCCACGGGCTTTTTACCATTGTGATAAATGCGAAACTGGTTGAGATCAATCGGCGGCAGATACCACAACGGAAAATCTGTGGCCGTATATTTTTGGTAAAAATCAGAAGCCTTCTGTAATTCCATAATCTCCCCAAATAAACGGCGCCGCTGCTCAGGCGTCATTTTGCGGAACACGCGAGGGTTTTCTGTCTTTCTCTCGGTCTACTATTTAGCCATCGTAAGATATCCTTATGCCATATTCCATCCCAGTCTTAATGGGAAAAGGCAGGTGCTGCAATAATAGTTTCTGAGAACTCGAACAAGTGTTCAGGCAGATACACTTGCAATATAAAAGTTTCCCAATCCCCATCCTCCAAATACACTCTGCCAGCAATAGCAACATTGAATTGCTTTTTTACCGTAGCATAGCTACTTAGAAATACTTTTTATTTCTTTTCCAATTTCTTCCATTAATAACTTAGTTCCGTAAAAACTAAAATGATCACTGTCGTAGTAAAAACTGGCGGTTTTATCATGAGCAAAACAGCGTTGAAGTTCTTCTGAACATACAATTTTATGAGGGTACACCCTAGATACTCTACTAATCGAATCCAGAAGCTCAAAGCTACTTTTGCTTCGCTCGTAATACACAGCCAGAGATGTTGTGATAGGATTCATTTGCATGTGCTCTTCGAACTTATCTCCATAAATGTAAAATAAATTATTTAAGCGTTTAGGCACATGCCAACCCACTTCTGGAGAAGGGTACACTACAATCACTTGGTGACCGTATTCAATAAGCTCGTTAATTGCGTCCACATATGACTTTCTTATAAAATCAGCGCGACTATCATTATCACTATAAAATTTGTTTTCAGGTTGGAGTATATAAGGAATTTCTTCGTCACTTCCTCCTTCTTGATTATTAAAACTTTCCCCACTAAGAATCAGCGGAAGGCGCCCGCCAATAACTATAATGCTGGGACGAATTCCTAATAGCAACTTCTTCCGCTTTTCTTGAATATCTGCACTACATTGGTATAGTTGATTATTGGATTTTTTTACCCAATTGGTTTTAGGAATATACTGACATGCGCTAAAGTTCATTAGTATAGTTTCGTATTCATATGTCGTTCCAAAGTTAAGAAACTCTCTTTCTAAAGCGGCCATATGAGAGTCACCTAACAATATAATTGTTTTCTTAGCTTCCTTATTAAAGCGGCAAAAATTTTCTTTACGACCAAAGCAATCTAGGCCATCTTGAGCTGGATAATCCGTTACCCTACCTAATTCATTATAGGTAGAGACTAATAATGAGGGCATTCTGTTTACAAAGCCTTTATTCTGAATAATTGACATCCCAATAAACAGCATAATTAAAGAAGATACAAAAAAGAATCCGAAGGCTTGCTTCTTTGTAGTTAACCATCTGTATCTAAATGGTTTTTCTACAAGATAATAAGAAGTAATTGCTATAATAACAGTAATAAATATTAAAAAAGTTTTGTCGTATAAAGTTAAGTTATTAATAGTAACAATTCGAGCAAACGAAAAGATAGGATAATGCCATAAATAGAGCGAATAGGATACCAAACCTACAGCAACCATACCACGTGCCGCCAAGATGCTATTTATCCATGTTTCTTTACGGCTAATCAATAATATTAAACACGTGCCCAAAACTGGTATAAGCGTGAAGAATGAGGGGTGATGGATATTATCACTATACACACACATTGGAACTAAAATTGCACCAACGGCTAATAACGACAATACATTGGCTAAATTCTTACTTTTAATCGAATAAGAATGATAGTGTAGATATGCAATAATAGCACCCGCCAGTAACTCCCATGCTCTAGATGGCAATGTATAAAATGCAAACTGTTCTTTAGCATTATTTAGCTTTTCTATAAACTGATTTGCATAAGGAAAAACTTCAGAAACAAAATCTAAAGGCACCCCATAATGAGTACTACTTAAAATATGAGAAAAACAAAGAGACAATATAGCCGCAATGACGAAAAGTGGGAAAATATTTTTTTTGTCAAAACGGAATAGTATTGCGATAACAACGGGAAAGAAAAGATAAAATTGTTCTTCTACTGACAAACTCCAAGTGTGCAACAGTGGCTTTAGCAATGAACTATCACCACCATATTCTTCAGCAATGTACCAAAAATACATATTTGAAGTAAACGTAAGAGAGTTAATAAGAGAATACGCATATTCAACAAACTGAACTGGAAGTAAGTAGACCCACGCATAGATAGTAGTTATAAAAACCATTGCGATAAACGCAGGAATAATTCGCTTAATTCGTCTAAAATAGAAATCACTAAAAGTGAATGATTGCCTTTGGTTTTCTCTGAAAAGTATGCCTGTTATTAAATAACCGGAAATCACAAAGAATACATCGACACCAAGAAATCCTCCTTGCAGTATCTTATAATCATAGATGCTTATCTGCGCATGATAGACAATTATCGCTATAACGGATATTGCTCTTATGCCATCTACTTCAGGGCGATAATGTTTTTTGTGTAAGTGTTTCAAAATTTAATTATTTTCTATATAAAATAAGCGCGCTATGCTTGGTGAATATATATATTTTCTAGGAACTAGTGCAATAGTTTAATTCTCTCTTTAATAAAAGTTACAAGTCAATACCATTCTTAAGTCAAATAGTGTACGGCTTCTTATGAAAGTGTATAATACTCAATATTGTCTTCAGCCACTTATATTTCATAACTTTTCTTGGATTAAACCATTCAAAACTCTTAATATAAGCAATACGCACCCTTAGCCCAAGTATATTAAAGCGGAACAACCCTATCCTATAGGTTGTATCCGCACATATTATAGCAGCTCGATTTTTACATGAAACGGTTATGGTTTTAGGGAAAGTTTTTTCTAAGTTAACTAATTTAACAATCCCAGCAACCACTTGCTAATTCCCAGCAAAATTTTTTGTGGGAATTGGAGCTGAAAGTCCCACGAAAGCTTACCTTCAGACAACCCCATTTATCTAATTTGTGCTAAATTCGCAGTTATTTCCCGAAATATCCCGGTAAAACGGCATTTACTGGGAAAACTGCTAACAGCTCTACGAGCTGCAAGGCGCGTACACACCACCATTTCGGAATCACCCTTATCAACACCCTTTGAAAGCCTGAATGGAAGCGACAAAGAGGCGGTTCGAAAACCTTGTTTTTTGTCAAATTCTACACTTCTTGCAAATACCAATTGCAACACTAGTTTCTTATCTTCCAATGTGCCTAAACTCCACAGCCTATAAGGGTTTTCGAAGAACTCAAAAACGGTTCGAACTGAGTCTTCACGTGTCATTGGAATATTTCGAAGTTCAACTAGCTCTTCTTGCAGCACATCCAATGTCTTTTGGTGTTTCTCAATATCACTTTCTAGCCTTTTACGCAGAGTGGCGTTATCGGTTGTAGTAATAAGGTCAATAAATTTTTCGATTTTGTCATTTAATTCAAACTTCTGACGCTCTTTCTTTTCAATCAGCAAATTGCGCTCACGATTGACCGTTTGCCATGTGTTTGTAACCATCGCTCTAAACATATTGAGAACTTGTTTACACGGCGTTACGTTTTGCAAGAAGGCTTCAAATTCAGCATGTAGCATATCAGGTGTTACTCGAACCTTATTCTTACATTCCTTATTCTTACATTCCTTATTTCTACAATGGTAATATCGGAGGTAGCTACCATTGCGGCTAGACCAGCACCGCTGGCTCTATGAGGTACTCGGTGCTGAGATTGGTGTTGTGGCATCCTATTTTTTGATAACCGCCTTGTTCTCACTAAATGTGAAGGGAGAGCAAATTACTAATGTCATTGAAAATAACGATTTTAGCAACACTACCGAATATGCAAAATACATTGCACCGGATCTTTCAAATAAAAATTTATATCGTATAAATGCGCAGCAGTCTTTTCTAGTGGGGGCAAATCTTACAAACTCAAATCTTTCAAAAGGTGACTTTTCTTATGCAGATTTGCGAGGAAGCAATTTTACAAAAGCCAATATAGAAGATGCAGTTTTCAAAGGTACTAATTTGAAAGATGCTCTAGGGTTAACGAAAGCTCAGCTACAAACAGTAAAAAGCTGTGAAAACGCTATTCTGCCGGCTGGTTTCACAGTAGAAGATTGCAAAAGACCTATACCAAAAGAGAAGCCCTTAAACACAGTTGAAGTTAAAGGTGATGAAGGTAGGAAAGCTAAAAGTGAGTAAACGCTACTACACCAACACCACATTCCTAAACGTCAATGAAATACGTCTGGCACGGTTAATGGTTTGACCGTGCCATTTATCTGTTTTGCGGCTGGCTATGCCATGTTTCCAGTGATAGCGAGCATCGCCGGAGAATATTAATAAACTGCGAGGCTCTAATAGCTTGGGTACTTTCTCACCCTCGGGGATGGTGAAGTCCATCACGCATTTAGAGCTAAGGCTGATTGAGGCAATCGTGTCTTCAAAGCACGGCACGCAATCAATATGCGAGGCAATGCCTTGACCGGGCTCGTACTCATTGATGATCACTTGATCCGGTGTTTTCTTGAAATATCCCGCTTCGGTTAGCTTCTCGCAGTAGCCAAGCAACCACTCTGGCAAATCACCAAGACGCATAGAGTTATCAACCTGTCGAGCCGTGTAGTCATATTTCCAACCATAGTGCTGCACACGACGTTTTAAGTCGGTTAACCAAGACTGCTGATCAATGATGCGCAATAGCTCAGCTTCTTGGTCGGCAGTAATGAAATCAGGCACGTAAGCAAGCCCGTTAATATGACGCACTTGCTCGCTGAATAATGATGTTTGTTGCGGTGTTGCCATGAAATCGCCTAATTCTTTACAAAAACCCATGTTCTAAACTCGGTGTGCTTATCAATAGCACTACCTTCTTGATGGGTCATAGTGTGATCATACTCCGGAAAATCCGACGGATCAAATGGGTAACTATCCGGTGCAGAAAATCCAGCTAGTTCTGCTGCTTCTTCAAATTGAAATGCGCCTTGGTAATATGAGTTATCAACCACAGTAATAAGCACTCTGCTACCGCGACTAAGTTGGTTATATGCACTCTTAAGAAAATCACGTACCAGAATAAAATTCGGGTTATGGCCTTCTACAGGTTCGCGGGTACCAGTATTGGGAAACTGAAACACCACATGGTTGAAAAGGCTATTGCCAAAAAAAGAGGCAAGTCTCGTTGCATCCACGTTATGCAGGACGTTCACACCAAACGACTTTAACTTTCTGGTGTTTTCTTCGGCGACTTCGCTTAGCTCACTTGGCTTTTCATAAGTGGTAGCCGTAAGGTTATTTTTAGGGATTTGACCAGTTGCCGCTAAGCTGAGCGTAAAGCTAAGATTGCCTTCGCCCACCAACAGGGTTTTGCCTTTTGATAGCTCTTGAGCAAAATCAAACGCTGCCGCTTTCTTAAGCAACGCAATAAGCTTTGCGTCAATCTGTTTAAGCTGCTCAACTTCAAATGTCATCCCATAGTCAAGATAACGAGAAATAGCACTTGGTTCTTAAAACCGAGATACTGGATTTTCTGAATTTGGCGTGACTGAGTATTGGCCATGTGAATGACTCCTTTACTGGTATGTTGGTGAGTGGATTTTAGAGAATAAAAAAGCCTTCCGGTGCATCGGAAAGCTAAAGAGGTGGGCGCAACTATTTGACTCTACCATTACACTATATCACAGAGCCGACTTCGTCGGAAGACCATCAGCGTAACTAATTTGGAATAATCGCCTTAAAACCCTTATAGCCAGCCAGCGTTAACGGGTTCGCGCTGGCTAACGGGTTGATCCTACAACAAAAAACTGGATGATTATTTAAGACTCATGGTTTTGATTTGT
>CAYGPX010000077.1:0-7171 GCA_964351935.1 uncultured Rickettsiales bacterium
AGCCTAAACAATAGTAAGGCCACTCCAAATTAAACGCAGAGCTACCAAAATAAGCACGCACTGTACAACGTGTTTAAACAATGCCTCTGGCAGCATTTTTAATAATTTTGTACCAACCAGCGTTCCTATAAGCCCACTGAAAATGATAAGCGCTAACAATCCAACATAATCTGCCAACTGCACACCAATGAGGCTTAAGGCAATAACTTTAAACGAATGCTGCAACACCATACAAAGTGAATGGCAAGCAACCGTTCCAAACCGCGACAGTTTCAAAGGCATCAATAGCGCTAATACGAAGGGTCCTGTTGCCCCAACAAACATAGAAAGAATACTTGAAACACCACCACCAATCACCATGCCAAGCGACGCAAATAGTGCTATTTCTTTTTTTGAAATTAAAACCATTAGAATGATAAAGATGCCTAATAGAATCAACATCCATTTTTCAGGAAGTGAGAACACCACAAAAGCACCAATCACCGTACCTATAAGACTTCCACAAGCAAAGCGAAATACGATATGCCACACAATATGCCTGAATTGCATCGCAACCCTACCGCTGTTAGAACCAAGCTGAACTATTCCATGCATGGCAATAACAACTGGCGCCGGCATAAAATTAGCAAGCGTTCCTAACATCACAACGCCACCACCTATTCCAAAGGCAGCGCTCATCGCAGATGAGAGAAAAGAAACAGCCATAAGCAATAATGTCGTTACAAGACTGACGCTATCAGGTAGCAACCAACTAGCCTCCATAGCGCACCTATTTATGAGCGATTACATTTGAAAAAGCAGAAAACTTATTTCTCAACCACCATGGTGCCTGTGCCCTTCTCGGTAAAAATCTCTAAGAGCAAAGCATGTGGTACACGACCATCGAGAATATGCGCCGCTTCAGTATGATTCTGGACAGCATGCATACAAGTTTCGACCTTGGGAATCATCCCGCCATTAATCACACCCTTTTTAATCAGGCGCTGCGCCTCTAAGATGGTGAGCGAGCTGATAAGGTTTTTATTCGCATCTAGTACACCTGCTACATCGGTTAGCATAATCAGCTTGCTAGCAGCGAGTGCCGAAGCAATCGCCCCTGCGGCACTATCGGCATTAATGTTATAGGTTTCGCCTTTTTCACCCACACCAATAGGTGCAATCACAGGGATAATCTCTGATTCATCCATACTTACGAGAATTTCAGGATTAATCTGCTCAGGCTCGCCCACAAAGCCAAGATCAAGAATCTTTTCAATGTTTGAATCAGGGTCGCGACGGGTGCGGCGTAGTTTACGTGCGCGAATAAGATTGCCGTCTTTGCCCGAAAGCCCCACAGCCAATCCACCGGCTGCATTAATTTCAGACACAATCTGCTTATTAATTTGGCCACTCAGCACCATTTCAACAATAGCAACCGTTTCATGATCGGTAACACGCAAGCCGTCTATAAACTCGCTCTTAATGGCAAGTTTCTCAAGCATTTTGCTAATTTGTGGCCCACCACCATGCACTACAACCGGGTTAACCCCCACTTGCTTTAACAGCACCACATTACGTGCAAAGCATTTTGCCAATTCAGGATCACCCATGGCACTACCGCCATACTTAATGACGAAGGTTTCACCGGCAAACCGCTTCATATAAGGCAACGCTTCTGCTAGCACTTCTGCCTTTTTTAAATGTTCTTTATTCACTTCTACCATTTTTGCCCTCGCACACTATGCATCTAACGTCACAAACTGGGTTAATTCCACACGCAAGTCTTCAATACCTTCTTTATTTTCGCTACTGGTCACCATCACATCGGGAAACAATGCCGTGTGCCGCTTGCCTGATGCCTTCACCTGCTCCACCAACTGCTTGATAGCACCTTGTGGCACTTTATCAATTTTAGTCAGCACTACCTGATAAGATATAGCGGCTTCATCGAGAATATCCATCAATTTCTCGTCTTTTTCAAGCAAACCGCGACGGCTATCAATCAGCATGAAAACACGACTCAGATTTTTGCGTCCGCGCAAATAGTTGATAAACATGCGCGACCAACCAGTCACCTCGCTGCGTGAAACTTTGGCATAGCCATAGCCCGGCAAATCAACCAGCATCAATTTCTCGCGCAATGAAAAGAAGTTAATTTGGCGCGTACAGCCCGGTGTACCTGAAACACGTGCGAGGGTCTTCCTGCCAGTGAGCGCATTAATAAGACTCGACTTCCCAACATTCGAGCGCCCAATAAATGCCACTTCCGGTAACGGCAATGCAGGTATTTGCTCTTCCTTAGCAGCACCTGCCACAAAGTTGCATTCTCCTGCAAACAACCAGTTTGCTTGTTGAATGGCTTCTTGTGTCGGGGCTTCTTTTTCCATCTACGAACTACGCCTTTGGAAGTTTGCGGGTAATCACCCATTGTTGCAGCACGGAAAGTGTATTGTTCCATGCCCAGTAAATCACCAAACCAGCAGGGAAGCTTGCAAAGATAAAGATAAAGATAAAAGGAAGCAACCGCATCACCTTCGCTTGTACCGGATCAGCCGGTGCAGGCTGCATGCGCTGCTGCAACACCATGGTTGCCCCCATAATCAACGGCCAAAGCCCCAAATGCAGGAACGAAGGCGCATTCCACGGAATAAGCCCAAACAATGTGAAGATGTTTGTAGGGTCAACCGCTGAAAGATCATGCACCCAGCCATAAAATGGCGCATGGCGCATTTCAATCGTCACAAATAGCACCTTATAGAGCGCGAAGAAAACCGGAATTTGAATCACAATTGGCAAACAACCGGCCATCGGATTCACTTTTTCGCGCTTATAAAGCCCCATCATTTCCTGATTAAGGCGCATTTTGTCGTTACCATAACGCTCTTTAAGCTCAATCAATTGTGGGTGAAGACGCTTGAGATGGTGCATACTTACGTATGATTTGTTTGCAAGTGGGAACAGCAATAGTTTTACAATTACCGTAAGTGCCAGAATACCCAGCCCAAAGCTACCCAACGCATCTGCCAGAAGGTGTAACAATTTAAAGAGTGGTTTGGTAATAAAATAGAGCCAACCAAAATCTACCGTGCGGTCAAACAATGGAGCATCCAGCTTGTCGCTATAGTCTTCTAAAAGATTTAAGCGCTTTGCACCGGCAAAGAAATGACTTTCAAAACCAAGTGTTTCGCCT
Organism: uncultured Rickettsiales bacterium; assembly: GCA_964351935.1. Lineage (GTDB taxonomy): Bacteria > Pseudomonadota > Alphaproteobacteria > Rickettsiales > CAYGPX01 > CAYGPX01. The sequence goes on from CAYGPX010000077.1 coordinate 3,170, forward strand.
GATTCAGCCCGCACTGCTTCACCTAAAAAATCTACCTGAAAGTGATTCTTTCCACCACGCTGCGTATAATTATAGTGTGCGTCAAACAAAGCGCCTTTTGCGGGCACAAGTGCTGTAAGCCAATATTTATCCGTAATCCCCAGCCAACCTTTAGTCTGCTTAAAATTCACTTCGCGATCTTCCATCAAATCTTCGTAGCGCAGCTCTTCAAGCACACCACGCATAGAACCAATCGCCCCTTCATGCAAAATAGCATATTGGGTATTATTCATATCTCTCACGCGGTGCACCAGCCCATAGGGAAATAATGTAATCGCCTCACCTGATTGATTTTCTACTGATTGTTTGACATTGAAAAGATAATGCTCATCAAGCGAAATCTCCATTTTGAATGTCACGTTCTGCGGGCTTACCCAGCTTAAACGCACGGGCTGTGTTGCTGAAAGTACTTCACTATCTGCTTTCCACACCGTGTTGTGATTTGGCAACGCAATCGCTTTATCGCTTCCAATCCACCCAAACTCAGCAAAATAAGCCTCGTTTGTTTCTGAAGGAGCTAACAGATCAACCGCTTCACTGCCATTAAGTTCTTTCTTGTAGGCACTTAGTCTTAAATCATCGAAACGCGCACCTTTGAGTGAAATACTGCCCGAAAGTTCGCCATTTTCGATACGAACACGCGCCGCTTTGCTTTTTTCCAGCACTTCACCTACCGAAAGTGATTTTTCCACGGCTGCGATAGAGCTTCCGTTTTGCACTGAAGGTAAAATTGGCTGAGAATTAAGTGAATCACCAGCTGATTGTGCCGTTTGTGTCGGCAGTGGTTGCGGCGGAAACAGTATCTGCCAACCAATCAGAATCATTACCGAAATGACCACCGTTAGTATCAGATTTTTTTGCTCGTTCATCACCCATCGCTCAATTTTTTCGTTGTCAAAGATGTTTTCTTTTTAGGTACAGGGTCTTTACCACTACTTCCCCCTGGATGGCAACGGCTAAGACGTTTTATTGTCAACCAACTTCCTAAAAATACACCATGTTGTTTTAGTGCCTCATGCGCATAGCAAGAGCAGGTAGGATAAAAACGACAAGCAGGAGGAAGCATCGGTGAAATTAGGTAGCGATATGCCAAAATAGGGAGCAAGAGAACCCCTACCAGCACTCGCCTAGGCTGCTTTATCAGCCGCTTTATGAATGGTGTGTAGTGCATATTTGAGATCCTTCTCAAGCCCTTCATAATCGCGCGTTAGAGCTGCCTTACGGCCAATGAGAACATAATCAGCAGGACTACTACTAAACCGGGGAAGAATTTCTCTCACCAACGCCCTAAGGCGACGTCGCACACGGTTACGTTCTACCGCGTTTCCTACCGTTTTGGTAACAGTAAAGCCTACTCTAACATGTGAGGATTCAGAACATGGGATGGCGCACAGCACCAGCCCTTTGGCAGCAACTTTCACTTCGCTATTTTGAATACGTAGAAAATCACTACGTTTACGGAGTGTGACAATTGCACGCACCATCGTCAATTAAGCGCTAAGACGCTTGCGACCTTGTCTGCGACGTGCACTAAGCACCTTACGACCATTTACAGTTGCCATTCTTGCACGGAAACCGTGACGGCGTTTACGAACAATCGTACTAGGCTGATAAGTTCTTTTCATTGTGTAATCTCCCAATGGGCGTTTAAGCTAAACTTAACGCATATATTCTTTCTTATTTCAGGGTAGGTGCTTATAAAGCATAACGGAAGACTCGTCAAGACTAGTTTTAGCGACGGCGATTTGTTGTATCCGGATAAACATACTCTCGCTTAGCCTTTTCCTCCTGCTCTTCCTGCCAATCTTCCTCTTGCTCTTCTTCTTGATCCTGCGCTTCTTGAACTTCTTCTTCAGCAACAGCATCGCGCTCGATGCTAGGCACCGATGCTTCCACACTCTTACTTTTTATTTCTTGTGAAGGAATAATACGCGGTTTTTCTTCATTCTTCTTCACTGAACTTTCTACTGCTACCGGTTTCTTTTTCCTCAGCGTGCCATAACCGGTTTTCCAAAGCTTCTTTGCTTCCGACAAACTATAATCACCCACATAGATTAAAACATCATTGGCATCATCACTCTCATCCATTGTGCTTATTTTTAACACTAATGATTCTTCATCTTGCGAAACTTCAGAGGCAAGCTTTCTTATTGCGCGTTTTATACGTGCTTTATCTGACCAATTCACAGCATCACTGCTGCCATTGGCAAAATAGTGATTATAAAACGCCGCCGCATATTCCACTGCTTTTTCATAGCCTTGAAGCGAAATTTTTATTGGATTTTCAGAGCTCGCTTTATTCAGTGTAAGGGCAATATCTCCCTTAACATTAACGTTAAAATGCTCGTTATTAATCACCATTTCATGCGCCTTAAGCGCAGCGCCAGCAAACCCTTCTTGCAACACTTCCTCTGTCTCTGGCAGCCAGAACTCTACCGAACCTTTACTACCCAGATACCCAAATGGCAGCTTATCTGACCATGCAAGATTGAGAAGCTTTTCAGACTGAAGTCGGTCAATTTCCCACAGAAGATTTCCATAGACCTGCTGATCTGAAAGCCTTTTAGCCTCATAGTCAAACATAAGTTTCTTAACCGTAACCAACTTCTCACCGGTATTCACCGCCATGGCTGAAATAGCATCACTGGTAAAAGAAACACGCTCAAACGATGCCCCTTCTGAATAAAAAGCTTCGTTATTTATCTCCTCATCCAACCAAAAAGCTTTAAGCCGCTTCATATTATTTTGATATGAAAACGTTACTTCCAAGAATGGTTGAGAATAAAATAACAGCTGATAGGGCTGCACATCATCCGGCGCATTGTAAAGCACTTCTATTTCTCTGGGAATCTGCATACCAAAGCGCGTGCCCAATAGATTCATCTCCGCCACAATCGGAATATGCGAAACAATATCGTAAGGGAATCGCTCCGTATCTCCGATAAAACGCGGCTGATGGATATACACTTGATGAGCGAAAGGAAAACCCGTCACACGCAATTCAGAATAGAGAAATTCCATTTCAACCTGATGCAGCTCAGTGGCAACATCATCTAATATAGCAGTAACACTTAGCTTAAAGCGCTGCCCCTGCCAATACCAGAACGCACTATAGCTTGCCAACACGAGCAGAACAATGGCAAGAATGATGAGTTTTTTTCGCATATTAGAGTTGTCTACTTATCAACAGACATGTTGCGGGTAGCAGCCGGAAGCTTCACTTTTAGGCCATCAAGCTCACCACACATTTTAATTTGGCAGCCAAGGCGTGAGGTGTGTGTTAAACCAAATGCTAAATCAAGCATATCTTCTTCATCTTCAGATGCTTCACCCAGCTGGTCAAACCACTGATCATCTACAATTACATGACATGTAGAGCAGGCAAGCGAGCCTTCGCATGCGCCCTCAAGCGGGATTTCGTTTCTGTGTGCAGCCTCTAGGACAGAAAGCCCATCTGCTACTTCTACTTCTTTACTGGTTCCGTCTGAAAGTTCAAATGTAATTTTAGGCATAACAATATTTCTCTTTCTATCATGGTTCCTTAAATGCCCTTAACGATATAAAGCCAAAGCAGTCTTTTCGCAAGGCATAAAGATAGCTTTTAAGAGCATACTAGGGTAAAAACCGTTAGCTTACTCACCAATATCGTCAATTTGCTTACCTTTAAGCGCTAGCTTGATGTGCGCTTCCATGCGCAGTGCTGCAAAATCACGTGTAATCTTTTCTAATGCTTCCTGTGCCGCTTTAATAGCATCGCGCTCACCACCTTCTAGTGCCAATCTGAGTGCCTTTATTTCCACTTCAATAGCCGCAACGTCGGCAGGTTTTATCAGATGACCATCGGTTTTTAAACCGTTTTCAACTGCTTGCAACACACGCCCTGCTTCCACTTTTGCTTCAGCAAGCATGCGCTGTGTCATATCTTGCTTGGCATGCGCCATCGAGCTTCGCAGCATGTGCATA
>CAYGPX010000078.1:0-2976 GCA_964351935.1 uncultured Rickettsiales bacterium
ATGTCTTTACTTGAGGCGGTTATCATTATGTATTTAAGAAGCCGCGAAGCTTGCGAGAGCGGCTAGGGTGTTTAAGTTTGCGTAGTGCTTTTGCTTCAATCTGACGAATACGCTCACGTGTTACCGAAAACTGTTGCCCTACTTCTTCCAGTGTGTGGTCAGTGTTCATTCCGATACCAAAACGCATGCGAAGAACGCGTTCTTCGCGTGGGGTGAGGGAGGCTAATACTTTGGTGGTAACTTCACGCAAGTTACTAAGGATAGCAGCATCCACTGGAGCAACGGCATTTTTATCTTCAATAAAATCGCCCAAATAGCTGCCGTCATCGTCATCCCCAATTGGGTTTTCTAAGCTGACTGGTTCTTTGGCAATTTTTAATACTTTGCGTACTTTATCAAGTGGCATAGAAAGACGTTTTGCCAACTCTTCAGGGGTTGGCTCGCGACCCATTTCATGCACCATCTGACGTGATGTGCGTACAATTTTATTAATGGTTTCAATCATATGCACAGGAATACGAATAGTGCGTGCTTGATCGGCAATCGAACGTGTAATCGCTTGGCGAATCCACCACGTGGCATAGGTTGAAAATTTGTAACCACGACGATATTCAAACTTATCCACCGCCTTCATTAGGCCAATGTTGCCTTCTTGAATCAGATCTAGGAATTGTAAACCGCGGTTGGCATATTTTTTAGCAATCGAAATTACCAAGCGCAAGTTTGCCTCGATCATTTCTTTCTTAGCTTTGTTTGTTTCACGTTCGCCGCGCTGAATTTCATTTACCAGACGTTTGAATTCAGTGATATCAACACCAATTTCGTGCGCTACTTTGGTAATATTCTCGCGCATAGAGTCGATAGATTCAGCTTCTTGGGAAGCAAAGTCTTTCCAGCCTTTGGTTCTAAGTTTGCTTACGCGTTCACGCCAGTCAGCACCTAGCTCTTGTCCGCGGTGGTTATCTAAAAACCCCTTACGAGAAACGCCATGACTTGCTGCTAAATTGAGCAATTCGGTTTCTACTGTAATCAGTCGTTTGTTGTAGCCGTATAAAACATCAATAAGTTTTTCCAGCTGGCTTTCATTAAAGCGAATGCTGCTAACTAAGCTAGCAAGTTTTATTTGTAGCTTGCGATATTCGGTCTCAGTTTTTGCATCAGCAGGCGCTTCACCTGTAGCAATAGACAAACGTTGTTGCTGATATTTTAGTAAATCTCCGCCAATATCAGTAATCTCTTTAAAAGATTCCATCATTTTTGGAAAGAGAGCCTGTTCCATAGCAGAGAGTGAGATGCCGCTATCTGCCAAATCGTCTTCTTCGTTATCAGAATCGCTATCTTCATCTGATTCACCTTCGCTGCTATCGTCGCTATCGTCGCTGTTAATTGATGGCTTTTCTTCCGATACGACTGGTTTCTTAGTGGGTGCAGCAATAGGTGTTACTATGTTTTTTGTTTCTTCTTTTTCGTCATCGCCTTCGGTTGCATCAGCGGATGCAGGGCCAAATTCGCTGCCATAGGTGGCATCTAAGTCGATAATATCGCGTAGCAGCATCGCTTCACTTCCCAAATCATCATACCAGCGCATAAGTTCGCGTAGTGCAATGGGGGTTTCAAATAGTGAGGCAATCATCACTTCGCGGCCATGTTCAATCCGTTTGGCAATTTCAATTTCGCCTTCGCGTGATAGTAGCTCTACGCCGCCCATCTCACGTAAGTACATACGCACGGGATCATCTGTGCGGCCAATGTCTGGTGCTGTGGATTCGCTTTCATCGCTACTATCTGAAAAACTTGAGCTTTCCTCGTCATCATCCGATTCAACAGTGACATCAATATCGACATCGCCTATATCGTCTTCACTTTCAATGATGGTGACGTTTGAATCGCTCACCATACGGATAGCAAATTCAATCTGCTCTGGCTTTAAAGCCGATTTTGGAAGCACTTTGTTAATTTCATCGTAGGTGGCAAAGCCTTGCACTTTTGCCTCTACAATCAGCTTTTTTAAGGCTTTTATAATACCTTCGGGTAAGTGCACGTTCCCAGTTTCCGTGTTGGCAGTAGCAGTAGACTTAGCGATTTTCTTGCTCATGCTGTCATCATCCAAACAGTTAGCGGTTAATTACATATTCATTTCGTCGGACTCTTGCAATTCCAGCTGCTGGATATGCAAAAGCCATCTCTCTATTTCTTCTTGAAACGCCATAGCGCGCGTTTCTGATTCTTCTGTATATTGCTGCCTAATTTCCTGCTGTTCTTCTTTTAGATGCAGTAAGTGGAGTTCAGCAATATTACGTTCAATCCTTCTTTTTGCATCCTGAAGTGTGATAGCAAAAACCGAATTAATTATTCCAGAAAGTGCATTATCTTTCACTAATTTTAGTCTGGCAACTTCACTTTGAAGCCCTTCTCTTTTTAGCAACGCAACCAAGCCAGAGGCTAATCCCTCTTCTGAAACCCCCTCTTCTAGCGCAATAAGACGGATTTTGTCAAGAATCTTGCTCGAAAACTCCACAGCATAGAGTGATTCATAGAGTGATTCATCTTGTAAAAGCGCAGGAAAGGTGAGTAATACCGCTAGAATATCCTCTTCTAAGTGCACATCAGTAATATGAATAGCGTGTTGGCGTGTGGGTTCTGCGGAGCGTTTTGTTTTGTTGCGAGTGAATTTCCATATTTTTTCTCTAAAAAACATACGGTAGTGATTTTGCACTGCTACATGCGTAATAGATGCAACAAGTTTTTCTAGTCTTTGCTCGAGCGCGGCTTTTTGCTCAGGTGTTGTTACTGGCTCGCGCTGTTGTTCGATTGACCATAGCACATCGGAAAGCGGCCTTGCTTTGCTAATGAGTGCTTCAAGTGCATTGCTGCCTTCGTTAGTGAGGATGTCGTCAGGATCCATGCCCGAAGGAAGAATTGCAAAGCGTAGAGATTTTCCGGCACTTAGGAGTGGCAAGGCCAGATGTGCTGCAC
>CAYGPX010000078.1:2986-7051 GCA_964351935.1 uncultured Rickettsiales bacterium
GTGCTGCACGTTCCATCGCACGTTGCCCAGCTGCGTCACCATCTAAACACAAAATAGGCTCGTCAGCACATTTCCAAAGCAGGTGTAATTGCGATTCGGTGATGGCAGTGCCCAGTGGCGCAACCGATTCTTCAATGCCAGCACGATGGAGAGCAATCACATCCATGTAGCCCTCGGCAACAACAATGCGGCCTTTTTCAAATGCTTTGCCGCGTGCATGGTGATAGTTATAGAGTAGCTCGCCTTTTCTAAAGAGCGAAGTTTCGGGTGAGTTTAAATATTTTGGGTTGCCTTCACCTAAAATACGCCCCCCAAAAGCAACAATGCGGCCCCGCGCATCCGCAATTGGAAACATTAAGCGGTTGCGGAACTTATCATAAGGATCACCTGAGTTTCCTACCGCCACCAAGCCAGCGGCTTTCATAAGCGAGAGAGAAATATCCTTGCTCTTTAAGTACTGTTGAAGTGCAGTGAAGCTATCTTGACTATAACCCAGATGGAATTGCTGCTGAATGCTGGCATCAAGTCCACGCTTTTTTATATATTCAGTCAAGTGACGGGGTGGCTGTTGGTTTAAATTGCTTTCAAACCACTCAGAGGCTAAGAAAACCACATCAGCAAGTGTTGCCTCCTGCTTTTGCCGCTGCACCTGCTCAGGGCTAATTTTGGGCATTTCAAGCCCTGCTTTGCGTGCTAGCTGTTCAATCGCTTCAGGGAAGGGGACGCCTTCACCATCGGTAAGAAAGCGAATGACATCGCCGTGCGCCCCGCAGCCAAAGCAGTGGTAAAAGCCTTTCTGGTCGTTGACAGTAAAAGACGGTGTTTTCTCGTTATGAAATGGGCACAGTCCTTGATATTCTTTTCCCTTGCGCTGAAGCTTGACCTTGCGCCCAATAATTTCAGACACACTAAGGCGTGCACGAATTTCATCTAAAAACTGATTAGGGAAATTTACATAGGCCATGAATGCGCTACCCCGCAAGCCACTGGAAAAGAAGCATCACTGCACCAGCAGAAAGCGGAATGGTAAAATTGTCATCGAGCTTCAATAATGGTGAGGCTGCCTCTGAAAGCATTGCAACTACCGCAGCAACGATAGCACCTATTAAAAACATGGTATCAAATGAGTAGAGCCAGTGCATGGTAAATAATACACCAAGGCAAGAGAGCAAGAATGCGAGACTGCCTTCAATGGTTTTATCGCCAATATGATGTTTACCGATGGCTTTACCAACAAGTGCAGCGGCTGTATCTGCAATGATGAGGTAGGCAAAGGCTATCATAGCAATGGCTTTGGGGAAAAATAGCACCATAATCAGTGCCGATACCATCAAGTAGCTGGCGCCACTTAGCTTTTCACGTTCATGGTTGCGAAGCACGTAGCCAAGTATTGTTTCAAGCATAGGGCAGCAATTGCCCGAGCAGCGTCTTGCTCCATCTACCAATAATACCACCAGTGTGAGCGGAATGAGCACATTGAGCATGATATCTTTATCCGTAAAATGGTAGAGCACAACCACCCACAGCGAGCTTAAGTGTACGAGTTTTCGTATCACTTCCTGAATATAGGTGAGTTGTTTTACAGAATGTTGAGGCATGTTTCATCTTCCCTTGCAGGGAAAGAGCATAAAGGTATTGCCTTATTTTCGCAAGTGGTTCTCGTTGTTTTGACTAGTAAAGCATTTCGCTTGGGTCAAAATTCAGCTCCATACGTTGCCAGCCTTTTTCTCCGTCATATTTTTCTGCAGGAAGGTGCTGAAGCGGGCTACTTTTTTGTACGGCGCGTACGGCACTGTCGGCCATCGCACGAAAATAGCCGTCGTTGTTATATCGACGAGTATCGACGATTTCGACATTGGTAACCGTGCCGTCGCGTGCCAGTGAAATTTCTAGCTTTACTTGCGTGCTAGCGGCATCACGTGCGCCACCAAGTACTGTCCAGTTGCGCATAATTTGCTGACGTACTGCGTCGCGCTCAGAAAGTGAGAGAGGGATGCCCGGCTGGTATCTTTCTTTGGATGCTTTGGAAAGAAAGTCTTCCACCTCATCAAACTTACTTTCTACAGGCGTTTCATCTTTTTCATCTGCTTGCATTTCTTCAACGCTTTTTAAAACAGAAGCAAAGGCATCTTCTTGTGGCTCTTCTTTGCGAACGACTACTTCTTCCTCTTTCTTTTCCTCAGGTTTTGGTGTTTCTTCGGGCTTTGTGATGGCCTCAGGTAAAGGTTCAATATCCTTTTTTTGAATAGGACGTGGTTTGATTTTTACCTTGGGAGCCTGTTCGCGCACAGGTTCGGCGAGTGCTTTTTTCGGCTCAGCAGCAGCGGAAGGCTTTTTTGTGTTTTCAACGGGCTTTGGTGCTTTTGGTTTAGCAACGCGTACATTTGTGATATCGGAAACGGTGAGTATTTCCACCACATTGATGTTTTCTTGTAGTTCTTTGGGAGGGTAGAAAGAAGGCAGCCCCCATAGCAACAACGCAGCGAGTCCCAGATGCAATATCAGGGAAACCACCATTGCTTGCGTCATGGCTGGATTATTTTCCGCCATTAGCCTCAGTGATGAGTGCCACTTTGGTAAAACCTGCACCATTTATTGCTCCCACAACATCCATAATTCGCCCATATTCAATTCCTTTATCGCCGCGGACGAATATACGTATCTCTTTATTTTCACCGGCCACTGCCTCAAGCTTTGGCGCTAAGTCTGAAAGCTTCACGGCCGTTTCTTGCAGATAGACCGTTCCTTTTTTATCTATCGTGACAGCTAGAGGTTCATCTTGTCCTGCAACAGCTGAGGCAGAAGTTTCGGGTAGATCGACGCTTACACCTGCCACTAACATAGGCGACGTTACCATAAAGATAATGAGCAGCACCAACATCACATCCACAAGTGGAGTAACGTTTATGTCGGACATCGCTTTATAGGTATGGGTTCTGCTGCGCGAAACCCCATGATCTTGTACGGAAGCGCCCATGTTATTTTCTCCCCCCGTCTTTGGCATGTTCAATCTGATAGGCCAGTGTGGTTGCAAGATAGCCGGTGAAATCTTCCAAACGGTTTGCATAGCGGCGAATATCATTGCTGAACATATTATAAAATATCAGCGCAGGAATGGCGGCAAATAAACCAATGCCTGTTGCTAGTAGTGCTTCAGCAATACCGGGTGCGACCACAGCAAGTGTGGTGTTTTTTGAAGCAGCGATAGACTGAAAGCTATTCATAATGCCCCATACCGTGCCAAATAGTCCGATAAATGGAGCGGATGCTGCTACGGTTGCTAAAAATATTAAACGGCTTTCTAGTTTTTCTACCGCTTTATGTTTTACAGCGTGCATGGCTTGTTCAATTTGGCGGAATGCATGGTTTTTAATTTCAGGAGCAGGGCTGCTAACATTTTTTAAAATCCCTTCTTTCCATTCACGCATGGCGGCCAAAAAGATAGTGGCCATAGGGGTGTCGGCTCTGCCCTTCACGCGAGAAATAATTTGCTCTAACCCAATACCAGAAGCAAAGAGAGCTTCAAACTTATCGCTTCTGTGATGCAGGGCGCGCAATAGTTTCCATTTTTCAAACACAATGGCCCAGCACCAAAAAGAAGCTAAAACAAGCAGTAACATCACCAGCTTCACTACAATATCGGCTTGCCATATAAGTGACAAAATGGATATATCTTGAGATGCAGGTGCTGCCAATACATCTGCTGCTTGAGCAGTGGATGCCAGAAAAATTGCCAACATGTTCATTTCCTCCTATGCTGTTAGACGCGGCGTTAGTATAACGAAGCGCCAATATCAGGCAATAAGAATCATATTAAATATCGGAGCTTTATCACGTGACAAAAAGTGACTCTTCTCAGCGCATCGCAAAATGGATTGCGCATTCAGGCTTTTGCTCACGTCGAGATGCTGAAAAGCTGATTGAAGAAGGGCGGGTATGCGTGGATGGAACGCGTGTGGATACGCCGGCCATCAAACTAGAAGATCCGTCCACCATCACCATTGACGGCCAGCCGCTTCAAGGCGTTGAAAAGCCGCGCTTATGGCTTTTAAATAAGCCCAAGGG
>CAYGPX010000079.1:0-6889 GCA_964351935.1 uncultured Rickettsiales bacterium
CACGACAATAGTTTTGAGGCATTGGCACGAGAGTGGTATTCAAAACAAAGTTGGGCGCCGAAGCATGCCAAGAATATAATGAGCCGCCTAGAGAAAGATGTCTTCGTTATGATTGGTCGCAAACCGATCAAAGACGTAAACGTTCGGGATATCCTCGACGTATTAAAAAAAATCGAAGACCGCGGTGCCCTAGACGTAGCGCAGCGGATAAACCAATACTGCACAGCTATTTTCGATTACGCCATCATTCAGGGCATTTGCGATAACAACCCTGCCCTTGGACGCTCCAAGTTCATCAAGGCTTATAAAAAGCAGAACCGTCCACACCTGGCCGAGAAAGAACTTCCTAGCTTTATAAAAAATCTGAATGAAATTAAGAACCCCAGCCTTACCATCCTTGCCGTAAAGCTGCTTATACTTACAGTCGTACGCCCTGGAGAATTACGAGGAGCTCGCTGGGATGAAATTAATGAAGAAGAAGGCCTCTGGGAAATACCACCCGAAAGAATGAAGATGGATCGCCCTCACATCGTGCCACTATCTAAACAAGCGATGGTGGTAATTAAGGAGATCAAGAGCTACTCCGGTAATTACGAGATATTATTTCCAGGCAAAAAGCGTATCACACAGCCGATATCTGATGTCGCACTAATAAAAGCTATAAAGAAACTCAGTAACGACAAGGCTGTCCCTCACGGTTTCCGGCACACTGCATCTACAATAATGAATGAGAAAGGTTTTAACAGAGACCACATCGAAATGATCTTAGCTCATGCCGAGGACAACAAAGTCCGCGGCACCTACAACAAAGCAAAGTACATAGAGCAACGCCGAGAAATACTCCAGTGGTGGGCTGATTATTTGGCGACAATATTATAGTAGTTATTATTAGAGCACTGCAAAACAAGACAACCTATTAAAAGAAAGCTAAAACTAAGGGATCGTGCTATGGGAATATTAAAAGACTATATGATAGACAATAACTTGAATGCCCAGAGGTGGGTTTCAAGGGTTCAATTATCGTGCCCAATCTGCAACAACTTGATAAGCCAAGAGATAGATGTTCCTGAGCCTAACTATACAGCTGAGAAATCCAGAGATATGACCTCTGAGGGTGAGGTCGAGATACTTTGCGAAGAATGCGACAACTGTTTTCAAGGTGATGTTTGGGCTGGTCCTACACACTGTGATATTACTCTTCACGGTTATGAGGAGACTACAGTTAACTGCGATCCACCAGGATATGATCGCCCTCCAGAAGATTTTGACGATGAGTGGGGCATACCAAATGACCCTGAACACGTATTTGATTTAAACTATAAAGAGCTGCTCCATATTATTGAAACTCAAGCCAGCGACTATGGTGGCAGCTTGATGAACCGTATGATATTCGCTCAGATACTTACCTTCCTTGAAGCTTATTTTTGTGATAACTTAATAAAAGGCTTAAGAGACAACCCAGGTCTTATGGCAGCATTTGCTGACAAAGATGGGGCTATTAGAGAAGCCAAAATCACAGCTTCACATGTATTACAAGACCCTAATTACGTAAAGAATTTCATTGAGAACAAACTTAAGGAAAGGATATATCATAAGTTTGGAAATGGTGATGTAAAAACAAAAAAAGGGAAAGCTAAAGATGAAGGCGTTCCACTCTGGTATAAAACGGCTTTTGGATTTTCATTAACGGAAAAAGATAGTGACCTTGATTCACTCAGAAAATACGCCCACCTGCGCCATGATTGTGTCCATAGAAATGGAGAGACAAAAGATGGTAATAAGCTTACAGAATTTGATAAAACTTATCTGCTAGAAGCCCTTAATACAGCCAGGCGCATTGTGAGCCATATTGACTCTAAAATGAATAGCCTTAAATAAACAGGCACTATAAATACGCTTCAATGATTTTATAATTAGGTGGCATCATAAGTGTGTATAACGTGTATAACGCGAGCTAATTGTTGTTAAACTTTTTGCCGCCATATCCTGCTTTCAATAAGTGAATATAACAGTCTTCACTTAATCTATTTTAGGGAGGTGTGCGTAACTTCGTTTCAATTTGTTAAAACCAATATCACTTAACAAATTAAAGGAACAAGTTATGCCTAAAAAAGAAAAAAACCTAACTCCAGTTAAAAACTTTGACCAACTACCAGATAGCGCAAATATAAGACTACCTGCTGTGCAAATATTATTTGCATGCTCAGGCCCTACAGTTTGGCGTCATGTAAAACTTGGTTTTATACCTAGCCCAAAAAAACGTGGAGGTATTACCTATTGGAATGTTGGTGAAATACGCCAAGCACTGCAAGGATCAAGGGGGACGAATTATGACGCATAATTCGTCGCTCTATCCAACAAAAAATAGCACCAGTGATTCTAATGCGCTGAGTAATTAGGCATGATAAACTTTGACAACATTCCTAGTATTATACAGCAGCATAAAGCTTTCCTCGTTTGGAAGTTCGAGCAGCTCGAAGACGGCAAGAAACCGCTCAAGGTGCCAATGTACACTAACGGGCGTTGGCGCAAAGGTTCTCAGGGCACTAGAGAGGACAGACAACAACTCGTCCCCTTCAACACTGCGTTAAGCATCTTAGCCAAGAGCAAAAAGAACTATAGCGGTCTCGGCATGGCTCTCCTGCCCGACTGGGGTCTGGTTGCCGTTGACTTTGACGACTGCGTGCAAAACGGTGAGGTTGTTCCGGAGGTTTATTATCTGGTGGAGCCGACATACTGGGAGTTTAGCCCGTCTGGCAATGGCGTACGTGCTTTCTTTAAAGGTCACCTGCGCGACGGTAAAAGCATCTCCGCTAAGGCTAAGGAAGCCGACGGCGGGCGTGGCTGGGGTGTTGAGTTCTTCTGCTCAAAAGGCTTCGTGACGATCACAGGGAACGTCGCAACCGAAGTGGAGCTGGTAGGCTCGAACGATGTCATACCGCTGACGAAAGAGATCAAAGAGCTGCACTCACGTACAATCGGTTCGCGCTCAGCATCGACCGATAACAAGGAGCAAGCCGTTGTTGGTATGACCGACGACGAGATCAAACGCATGTTGGAAGACTGGGACGCTGATTGCGATTACGATACGTGGATGAACGTAGGCATGGCGTTGCACCATGAGACCGACGGCGAGGGCTTCGACCTTTGGAACGACTGGTCGAGCAAGGGTAGCGATTACCCCGGCGCGGAGCAGTGCCAGTACAAGTGGGAGTCGTTCGGACGCTCAGGCAAGAAATCGCTCAAAACTGTGCGCTGGATGATTAACGAGAAAGGTCTCGACTTCGACCTCGAAGCGGGCACCGATGATGGTGAGTTCAAACCGCTGGGGCCACTGAAAGATAAAGACGAAGAGGAGCGCAGAGCTGCGATTCATAAAATGACTGTAAAGAGCTCTGGTATGGTGGAGCCAACGATGACAGGCATGTACGCAGCTTTAAACAGCCAAGCTTTTTGCGGCTGGGCATTTCGCAAAGACACGTTTCTTTGCAAAACACTTACTCTTCCACCTGAAGAAAATTCATGGCGAGAGTTACAGGATGAAGATTTTACAAAATTGGTAATGTTGCTAGAACAAAAAAACTTTGATAAACCCCACATTGATAAAGTGCGAAAGGCAACACTAGCTGTAGCTAGAGACCATCAAATCAATTCAGCTCAAGAGTGGCTGGAATCTCTCCCGCTATGGGACGGTATCGAGCGCATACATCGCTACGCACAAGACTTCCTTGGAGCAACTGACGAGGAAGAATATGTACAAGCCGTTTCCACCTATGCGTGGACAGCTCACGCAGGAAGAGTTCTGGAACCCGGCGTAAAAGCAGATATGATGCCCGTGCTTATCGGCGCCCAGAATATTGGTAAAAGCTCAAACGTCATGGCTATCGCTCCAGAAATGAGCTTGTATCTTACAATGGATTTTTCCAATGATCGAAGTACTAGCCCTGAGTATACCGTAGGAAAGGTTGTTGTTGAATGCGCTGAATTGCAGGGCTTAAGCAAACGCGATGTCAATAAGGTCAAGAGTTACATCACAGCACAAGAAGAGCGTTACCGCTTCCCATATGACCGCCTAGCACAAGATATTCGCAGAACATTCATCATGTGGGGAACTACCAATGATGAGCAGTTCTTAAGTGATCCCACAGGTAATCGTCGCTTTCTGCCTTTGCAAGTCGTTGGAACTGGAGACAAGCGTTTTACTACTTCAGATCGCGACTTATTCTGGGCTGAGGCTCGAGAAAAGTTCAAAGAACATGGCATTATGTGTACTGAAGAGGCTAACCGATTGGCTGAGCCTTATCGCGAGAGGGCCATGCTGTACGAACCGTGGGAGGGAATGTTAATAAGTGCGATGGAGACTACAATAGGTGATAGCACTACTAAACTAAAGAATCATGAATATTTAATAACTGAGGACATACTTACCTATGTATGTGGCGTTCCAGCTGAGCGGCAAAACCCCCATTTTGCACGCCGACTTGCAGCAGTTCTACGGAAGCTGGGATACGTTCAAACAGAAAATCCAATAAAAGTAGCAGATGGTTCACGAAAGCGCGTATGGATTAAACAAAAAGGAGACGATTAATATGGCAGTAACTTTCTTAGAGTTTTACGAAGTCGTAAAAGAAAAATATGTTGATGCCTTTGTACCTAAGAGGCATGTTCTCTCTAAAACCAAAAAGAAGGCAGAGCTTGAAAGTGGAGCAATCGGTGCTCCAGTAGCAATAGAAGGGATTAAATATCGTATAGTCGAAATGAAAACGGAGCATGTTTTAGGAAGAAAACAAATTATATACCTTAAACGCGTATTTCTATTACGTGATTAGGAGCAGGATGCAATTTTATGAACAGATAACACCAATTAAAATTTAACATCTGTACACCTCAGTAGATAGAGAATACAAGGGGTTTAGAGTATTGGCACAGATGCACAGATACTTTTACCAAAAAGATAAATGTTAAGGGGTAGTCAACATGCACTATGTATATAGTGCTGCTATAGAAAATAATCTGTGTATCTGTGCACCATATCAAATTAGCTAAACACGTATAATGAGTGCAAGTTTAGAGAGTTTATTGGTGCTGTGCCCAGCTGCATGTGCGCAGTACACGCGAGCGCGCGAGGACGTGGAATATTCCGTGGTTTTAGTATACAATTCTAATAGTATTAAGGGTTGTTATGAGAGGTGGCCGGAATACCTTTAGGGTGTGCGCTGCATACCTCCATATATTCAGCTGTTTGTGGAAACTTTAATTTCAGCTCTTCACACGACATACCGTCTTCGTAACTACCAATTGCCCGATCTAAAGTTGCTTTGTACTCATCACTGGTAAGGTTAGGTAAAATGGTGTGTGCTTCTTTTTGTAACTGCTTTTGTCTATTAATACCATCAATTGCAATTTGATATGATGCTAGAAGTAGTATTGAAACCAATATCCAAACGATACGAGGGCGTCTTTTGTGATTCTTTGTATAAGCAAGCATCCACCAGCATATAGCTACGCATATCAATATCGCAAAGCTACTGCCTAAAGATATTTGTTTTGCAATAAATCCAGAGACCGCAATTAAAAAGATTACCATTATTGTAGAAAACCATTTCTGCGCCGCAAAGCTGCCGAGGGTGGATTTAATTCGGTTATAATTAAGCATCTGTCTGCTCCCTTCGTAGCAAGTGAAGTTACTACGGTATATCTGACATACCATAGAGCTTCTGATTGTTAATTGAGAGCAAGGGAGAAAAGGTCACCAGCTTTTTTCAAAGCACCAGTTGGTGATCCGGAGATTAGTACAGTCGTACAGATACGACCATGACGCTTTTGGTCGCGAGACTTGGACATAACGCCATTCTCCGGACCATAAGGAACGGAAAATGACATCATTCAGGCTGATGTCAGCCTATCTGTAACGAGGGTACTAAGCCTCGGAGCAACTGGTTTGCTCGAGGGCGATTATGCTCTGAAAATGCTGAAAAAACAAGGAAAGATTGAAATTTGTGCTATCTGTAATAGAATGGCTTATTCTGAAAAATATGGATGAGTAGTGTATATACAATGCACTATATTTTATGAGTGCATTATGACTAAAAAGAAGAAATTAGATAACGAAGAATACGAAAAAAAGAAACGTGAAGATCACTTGAAAAGTTTGCTGATTGCACGCGATTGTATAGAGGATATACGTGCAACACAAAGAGCTATAAACAACTCTAAGAAAGAATTTCTAACTAATAGCCATATATACAAGTCACTTAGACATGATGTGGAGCGTTTGTTCTCGGCGATGCATTCATCAAAGATTGTAAAAGTCAGGCAGATTATAATAAATGATAAAAAATTTATAATAACCAATATACGTTCTATTTTTGTAAAGACTAGCAGTGAAATTAAAACTCCAATTTTAGATATAAAAGGCAGTGAGGATATTATCCCTCAAAATTTATGGGAAAGGTTCTTAGCTCCTGCTGGAGGTGTTGATCAATGTGAAGAAATTATTAATGAGTATATAAAAGAAGATGCAGAGCTGGCAATTTTGATTAAAAATGCTGCTTCTAAACAGGAATTTCATATAACCAAGGCTAATCAAGAAACTTCATCGCACCATAAGAACGTAATAAATCGCATAAAAGAAAGTCTAGAAGTGAATTTAGACAGAGTAGCAGCGTTATGTAGGCTGTTACCAGCAACACCGAAAGAAAAGTTTAGTGACTTGTTGAAAGTGGTTTTCAGAATGGATGTGACGGCCTTTGAAGCATCCATAGATAACTTACTTAAGTCAAATGTGTTGATTGAAACTCCCAGCTACTATCTCGTTGAGGATCACTCTTTCGCAATTCAATCAGTAGAAAACTTTCAAACGCGAGAGGACTTAAGAGGAGTACATTAC
>CAYGPX010000080.1:0-6867 GCA_964351935.1 uncultured Rickettsiales bacterium
GCTTGGTCACGATCTGCGCCACCCCGTCGAAATGGCCGGGCCGCGCGGCGCCGCTGGCGCAGCGCGTGGAAGCCCGCCTAACAGTCATCATCACGCAAACCTGCGAACAGCTCATGATTGCGCAGGAAGTGAAATACCTGTTGGCACAGCGTGATCAGGCAGAGCCGAAGGCATGGCATATCCCTGTGGCGGTTTCCGCCCGCCATGTGCATCTGTCGCAGGAGGCGGTGGAGGCATTGTTTGGCAAAGGTCACCAATTAAAGAAAATGCGTAGCCTTAGCCAGACCGAAGGCTGGGCGGCGGAAGAAACGGTGGAAGTGATTGGCCCCAAAGGCTCGTTCAAAACCGTGCGCGTGCTCGGTCCCACCCGCAAGCAAACACAAATTGAAGTCTCGAAAACCGATACCTTTACGCTGGGCGTGGAAGCCCCAGTGCGTCCGTCCGGCAAACTGGAAGGAACGCCGAGAATCAAGCTGCGCGGCACAGCGGGAGAGATTGAAACGAACGGCCTGATTATTGCCGCCCGCCATATCCATATGAGTCCAGAGGATGCGGCTAAAATGGCATTAAAAGACGGCGATTACGTGGATGTAAAATTGAAAGGTGAACGTGGGGAAATCGCTTTTGCCAATACACAGATTCGGGTCAAAGAAGGTTATGTCACAGAAATGCACATCGATACGGATGAGGCTAATGCTGCCGGAATATCTTATCAAACCAAAGGGGAATTAGTGTTTAACGAAACACGCGAGCAAGCCGATATATTGGCGAAAAAGAACATGGAATTGAACGGGAGGAAAGTCGCGTAGTATGTCAAAAGTAACAAAAAACGGAGAATCTTTTATGAACGGCGGATGTCATTGTGGTGCGATACGTTATGAAACTATGGGTGATGCGTTTACGCATGCGCTGTGTCATTGCAGCGATTGTCGTCGTCATGCAGGTGCGCCAATGGTAGGTTGGGCAATGTTTCCAGAAAACCAGGTGAACATTACCAAGGGGAAGACAAAAACATATCATTCGTCTGAGCATGGGCGCAGAGAGTTTTGCCCAAATTGTGGTACAGGATTGTTTTATAAAAACGCCGAAATGCTTCCCGGTATCATCGACATACAAACCGGCACCTTAGATGAGCCCAATCAATTACCGGCACGATGTCATATTCAAGTTGCTGAGCGGCTTTTATGGATGAATGAGACAGATAAATTACCTGAATTTGATCGCTATCCTCCACAGGAGTAATTTCTTAGAGCCTATAAAAATGTCAGCAAATGAGAGGACCATGTTAAAAAATAAAAAAGGACTGATAGTCGGAATCGCCAATGAACACAGTATTGCATGGGGTTGTGCAAAGGCATTTCATGATCAAGGTGCAGAGCTAGCTGTTACTTATTTAAACAATAAAGCTAGAACTTATGTACAGCCTTTGGCAGAAAAACTGAATGTACCGATCTGTATGAAGCTTGATGTGACTCAGCCAGCCGAGCAAGATGCATTGTTTACTACTATTACCGAGAGATGGGGTAAATTGGATTTTTTATTGCATGCTATAGCCTTTGCACAAAAGGAAGATTTACAAGGGCGCATTGTGGATAGCTCTAGTGAAGGATTTTGTCAGGCGATGGATATTTCTTGCCATTCATTGATGAGACTTGCTAATGCTGCTGAGCCGCTGATGAACGATGGTGGGGCTATTCTGACACTGAGTTATTATGGAGCAGAGAAGGTTGTTGATAATTACAACCTTATGGGGCCTGTAAAAGCTGCGTTGGAAACTAGTGTGCGTTATATAGCAAATGAACTGGGAGAAAAGCGTATCCGCGTAAATGCACTTTCTTCAGGCCCGGTCAAAACTCGAGCTGCTTCGGGTCTGGCAGATTTTGATAAGCTAATGAAGGAAGCGGCCAGCAAAGCTCCGCTTCATCAACTCGTCACGCTAGATCAAATTGGTGCAATGGCAGCGTTTCTGGTTTCTGATAATGCTAAACAAGTTACTGGCCAAACCATCTACGTTGATGCTGGCTATAATGTGAGGGGATAATGCTAGATATTAAAGACTTAAATGGTTACGGGTTTGAGGACTTAAAAGTTGGTATGTCAGCGGTGTATAGCCGAACGATTACGGATACTGATCTTCGAAATTTTTCTGGTGTTTCAGGTGATACTAACCCTATGCACCTCAATGAAGAATATGCTAGAAGTACAGTATTTAAAGGGTGCGTTGTACATGGCATGTTAACCGCTAGTTTGCTCTCTACCGTTATTGGTACAAAGTTGCCGGGGCCTGGCTGTCTTTATGTTAGTCAAACGCTGAACTTTAAAGCGCCAGTACATGTTGGCGAGACAGTCTATGCTAAAGCGACGGTAA
Organism: uncultured Rickettsiales bacterium; assembly: GCA_964351935.1. Classification (GTDB taxonomy): domain Bacteria; phylum Pseudomonadota; class Alphaproteobacteria; order Rickettsiales; family CAYGPX01; genus CAYGPX01. The sequence continues at coordinate 2,369 of CAYGPX010000080.1, forward strand.
GCGAGCTTTTTCCTGAAAAGTATCGCGCTAAATTACATACACAATGCTTTGTGAAGGATATAGTAGTGCTTGATGGTGAAGCAATAGTTCAATTGTCAAAGTTTACATAAAGCTATACAAGAAATAATTACATAGAGTATGCTTATGGTATTAAACTTTAATTTGAATAATGGGTTTTTAGTTACACGCAATAGTTTGAGAGCAGGCATTGCAAACATATTCAGCTAAATTTTCATGGCTAGGAATCGTCACTAAAGAACGATCGATGGTGAGCGAAAGGTCTTTTTTTAGCCTTGCTAAAGCACGAGAAAAAGTCTCCGGCTTCATACCAAGCTTGGCTGCAATAAGCGTTTTATCGTAGGGGAGTTGAAGCTTTATAGGGTTTTTAAGCTCATGCGGACAAATTTTAAGTAAGTAGCAACCTATTCGTTGTGGTGCGTTTTGTATGTTTAAATGTTCAATTTCTCGACTCTGAATTTGCTGTTGCTGTGACATATTTTCCAGCATGTTAAAGGAAATTTGATGTTCTTTAGCGAGGTAAAATTTTAGAAGAGAAGTGGGAAGTTTTATGTAGGTTGCCTCACTTGCAATTTCTGCGCCGTAATTATAATTCTCACCGCTAAAGATAAAGTTCTCACCAAACATGTTGTTGGCATTGAGAATATCAATGACCACTTCTTCACCTTCAACAGTTTGTCGAAAAAGCTTTACCCATCCATCCACCATGAAATAAAACCATTCGACCTCATCACCTTGCAAAAATAAGATTTCTCCTTTATCGGCATGTTTTAATTGCGCCTTTTCAGCGAAGTGAATCACTATATTTTCAGGTAATTTCTTAAATAAATAGCTAGTGCTTAGGTGTTGTTTGATGCGTTGTGTTTGAGAAGTGCTATGATTCATCACGTGTGGATAATCCGATTTTTATATCATGTTCTTTATAAAAACGATGTTACTTGACTAAAGTCAAGTCACTTTATTTTAGCTTTTCTTATGCTATAGGGCAATAGAGAGCTAGGTTTGATTGTGGAATCATTTTTAAATTATTGCACGAGTTTTTATAATGGAGACGGTTTTCCGCTTGCTTTGATCATTTTTATGGCTGGGCTGGTGGGAAGTGTTACGCATTGTAGCGTGATGTGCTCTTCGTTTGCCGCAAGCAATTTATTTGATATCAGACAAAGAGAATCATGTTTCTGGCAAGTGGTGACCTACCACGCCGGACGCATCGCCACCTATATAATGTTAGGTATATTAGCAGTTTACGCAGCGCGATTTGTGTTTGCAGGCAATTTGCAGAATATATCACATATTGTTCTAATGGCTGCAGGCATATTATTTATTATCAGCGCGATTGCTCCTCGCAAAACCCATAAATGTCAGATGTCTAAATTTGAAAAGTGGCTTGGGCATGTGGCGCATTTTTTTTCACTCAAGGCAGTTTCTTTCATTCGTGGTGCTATGATGGGGCTTATGCCATGTGGGATGGTGGTTTCCGTTTTATTGATGGTAAGTACAGTTCAATCAGTGCTCTACGCAGCGTTATTAATGGCGATTTTTGGTTTGGCAACAACGCCCATGTTGCATAGTGCGGCTTGGGCAATTTTTTCACTGGGAAAACATCAACGATTGTTAAACATCAATATGGGGCGAGTGCTTATGGCCTTTAACGGTTTGGTGCTTTGTGGCCTCGGATTTATTCATAGTTATTAGGAGACAATAATGAGCGAAACGGTGATGCAGGGTAACCATATAAAGCCGGTCTATAATGATGACGTCGTGCGGCTCTTTACGATTGCTACTATCTTTTGGGGTATTGCAGGCTTTACAGTCGGTGTGTTCATCGCATTACAGATGGCGTTTCCTGAGCTTAACCTTGAACCATACTTTACCTTTGGGCGTTTGCGTCCGCTGCATACTTCGGCGGTGATCTTTGCCTTTGGCGGGAGTGGGCTTTTTGCTACGTCTTACTATATCGTGCAGCGTACCTGTCGGGTGCGTTTATGGGGCGATAAGCTGGCAAGCTTTACCTTCTGGGGCTATCAGGCATTTATCGTGATGGCCGCGCTCGGTTATCTTGGCGGCGTTACTCAAGGAAAAGAATATGCTGAGCCAGAATGGTATGCTGACCTGTGGCTCACTGTTGTTTGGGTGGTGTATCTGGTTGTGTTCCTGATGACGGTAATAAAGCGTAAAGAACCGCATATCTATGTAGCAAATTGGTTCTTTTTAGCATTTATCATCACGGTAGCCATCTTGCATTTGGGCAATGGCGTTTCACTTCCTCTTAGCATCACCAGTAGCAAATCCTACCCTGTTTGGGCGGGTGTGCAATCGGCGATGATTCAATGGTGGTATGGGCATAATGCGGTAGGTTTCTTTTTAACTGCAGGCTTTCTCGGTATGATGTATTATTTTGTGCCAAAGCGTGCGGAGCGCCCTGTATATTCTTATCGCCTGTCGATTATTCACTTCTGGTCACTGATCTTTATTTATATTTGGGCAGGGCCTCATCATTTGCACTATACGGCATTGCCTGACTGGGCACAGACACTGGGGATGACATTCTCGATCATGCTATGGATGCCAAGCTGGGGTGGCATGATTAACGGTATGATGACACTCTCAGGTGCATGGCATAAGCTGCGTGAAGATCCGGTGTTACGTTTTATGATTATTTCACTTTCTTTCTATGGAATGAGTACGTTTGAAGGGCCATTAATGTCCATTAAATCGGTGAATAGTTTAAGTCATTATACGGACTGGACGATCGGTCACGTGCATTCTGGTGCGCTTGGCTGGGTAGCATTTATTACTTTTGGTGCGCTTTACTATCTGGTGCCGCGTTTATGGAATCAGCGTCTTTATTCGATGCGCTTAGTTAATGCTCATCTATGGATCGCGACCATTGGGATTGTTGTATATATCTGCGCTATGTGGGTTTCGGGCATTATGCAGGGCTTAATGTGGAAAGATTATAACGAGTTGGGCTTCTTAGAATATTCCTTTGTGGAAAGCGTGCTGGCGATGCATCCGATGTATATCATCCGTGCAATTGGCGGTGGTCTCTTCCTGATTGGTGCGCTGATTATGGTCTATAATTTTGTGATGACCGTTAAGGGTAAGCGTAAAGACGAACCTGAATATGAAACAGCCTTAAATCAAGGTTGGAAAGGAGCAGTAGCATGATGAAACATCACTCCATTCTAGAGAAAAACTCTATTTTAATGCTTATTTTGGTGATTGTAGTGATCTCCATTGGTGGCATCATCGAAATCGTCCCGCTCTTTAGAAAAGAAGTGACTATTGAGCAGGTGCAAGGCGTACGACCTTATACTCCACTTGAACTAATGGGCCGGGATATTTATGTGCGCGAGGGATGCTATGGCTGTCACTCGCAGCAAATTCGACCACTTCGTGATGAGGTGGAACGCTATGGGCATTATTCATTAGCAGCTGAAAGCATGTATGATCACCCGTTTCAATGGGGGTCAAAACGTACAGGGCCAGACCTTGCACGTGTCGGTGGTAAATATTCGGATGAATGGCAAGTGCAGCATTTGATAGCGCCACGTAGCTTAGTGCCGGAGTCGATTATGCCTAACTATTCTCATTTGGTGAAAAACCAGTTGAATTTATTAGAAATCAAAGAACATTTAAAAACATTAAAAGCCCTAGGTGTGCCATATACGGATGAAATGATTTCTGAAGCCTACAACGATGCGATTGCTCAGCAATATCCTGATGGTAATAATGCGGGCAATCTGGAGGCTCGCTATGGTGAAAAGGTTAATATCCGAAACTTTGATGGTCAAAGTGGTTCTATGCCGACCGAAATGGATGCGCTGGTAGCGTATTTGCAAGTGCTAGGCACGATGGTCGAGTTTAAAGACTATGATCGTGATATGGAGGCAGAAGCCATTCATGCGCCAACACCTGATGCTGATAGTTTTAATGCACCTCAGAAAGCAGGGGATGCAGTGGATGGAAAGCTAGAAGAAGTCATGGAAAAAGAGGAGTTGGAATAATGAAAGCACTCTTTGCAAGCCAGGCCTTTGGGCTTATCGGATTACTCTTTTTCTTTCTGGTGTTCGTTGGGATAGCCTTTTGGGCATATCACCCAAAGCGTAAGCGCCAGATAGAACAATTAAAGAACATACCTTTTAGCGAGGAATAAGATGTTAGATCACAAGGAAAAAGATCAAGTTACTGGTGTTGAAACCACGGGGCATGAATGGGATGGCATCAAAGAGCTTAATAACCCGTTGCCGCGCTGGTGGTTGTGGATATTCTATGTAACCATTATCTGGTCGGTGGGGTATTGGGTGATTTATCCGGCATGGCCAACTTTTAGCGGTGATCATGAGCGTGGTGGAACAAAAGGTTCAACTGAATGGACGCAATATAAGAAATTGGATGCGGAACGCCAGGAAATTATTCAGCGTCGAAGCGAGTATTTAAAGCAATTTAATAATGCTTCTTTTGAAGAAGTTATGGAT
>CAYGPX010000081.1:0-6851 GCA_964351935.1 uncultured Rickettsiales bacterium
TTGAAACAAGTAGCTCAGCAAAGAGCTTTTTTACGTTTACAGGTGTTTTATCAACCGTTATAGCTGCATCTAGTATAATCGCAATATCAACAATTAATCCTGCAGCTTTACTTGGAACAGGAATAAGCTTAGGAGCGGTGACTGGCTTGAGTGTAGCGGGTGCTGTCCTTTCTTTTGCAGGCGCTGCGGTAGCTGATATTTTCCAGAAACGTGCAAATCAGGACGAGCTGGTATCTAAATTAAATAAATCTGCTAACACGCCTCAAATGACTATGATGCATGGATATGGGCCACAACAATATCAACCACAACAAAATTTTGAACAGAAACATCAGCAAAATAAGGGTAATTCTTGGTCTGAAAAAGTAGATCAGCAGGCTCAACAAGCCACTAACATTGCTATGCAGAGATAGTAATAAATTCATTAGTGGTTAAGTTGTTAGCCCACTATGTTTTTCAAATAACTTCTGTAATTCTCGATAAGCCTGATTGAGCGCGGTTTCATCTTCACTGCGGATGACAATGCTCACTCCATACTGATTTCCTGTTGAATATGGGTAGCTTCCGATATCTGCTTCAGGATATTTATGCTGCAGTGCGGTAAGGTCTTCGGCAATTTTGCTTTCTGAAAGTGGACCTGATAGTTCTTTTGATTTTACAATACGGCCATGCTTAAGCTCTGGCTTTGCTGCCTCAAACATCACTTGCATAATTTGGGGGATACCGGCAAGTACATAGACGTTTTCAACACGGAAGCCCGGTGCAGAACTGACTGAATTCTCAATTAGAACCGCATTTTCAGGCACCTCGGCCATTTTTAAGCGTGCGTCATTGAGTTCTTTTCCCTGATAAAACGTATCCAGTGCTGCAACTGCTTCAGGGTGACGAAAAAGTTTAACGCCAAACGCTTTGGCAATAGCAGCAGCCGTAATGTCATCATGTGTTGGGCCAATTCCGCCAGTAGTGAATACATAGCTATAGCGGCTGCGTAGCGCATTAACTGCTTCAACTATCATCGTTTCAATATCGGGTACTACACGTGCTTCCATAAAGCGTATGCCTACTTCACCAAGCCCTTTTGCAAGATAGTTTAAGTTTGCATCCTGCGTGCGGCCAGAGAGAATTTCGTTGCCAATAATGAGAAGGGCTGCGGTGGGAGAGGCACTTGTCATTTTTGCGATACCTGTAATGTGGATTAATCGTTGCGGCTCATAGTAAATCAGTATAGAAAAGCTATAGCAAAAGTGAAGTGATTTAAATGGTATTATTATGCGTAATAAAGGCATAGAAGTTCATACGGATAAAAGTGACTATGAAGGCATGCGTGTTGCTGGCAAGCTAGCAGCTGAAGTGCTTGATTTTATTATCCCACATGTGCAGCCAGGTGTAACGACAGATGAGTTGAATACGCTGTGTCATGATTTTATTATCGCACATAATGCAATTCCGGCACCGCTGAATTATCGTGGTTTTCCAAAGTCTATTTGCACATCAATCAATCATGTTGTGTGTCACGGTATTCCCGATACTAAAAAATTAAAAGATGGTGATATTGTTAACATCGATGTAACGGTTATTGTGGATGGCTGGCATGGTGATACAAGTCGCATGTATTTTGTAGGTACGCCTTCCATCAAGGGTAAGCGTTTGTGCGAAGTGACGTATGATGCCATGATGAAGGGCATCGAGCAAGTGAAGCCCGGTGCAACAGTGGGCGATATTGGTCACGCCATCCAAACCTACGTGGAAGCACAAAACTATTCAGTTGTGCGTGATTATTGTGGCCATGGTATTGGAAAAATTTTTCATACTGAGCCAAGCATTCTGCATTATGGTAAACCCAATTCTGGTGCAGTGCTTGAAGAGGGGATGTTTTTCACCGTAGAGCCAATGGTAAATGTAGGCGACTATCGCACGGTGTTGAACAAACGTGATAGCTGGACGGTCTGGACGAAAGATAAATCACTTTCTGCTCAGTTTGAGCACACGCTTGCTGTAACGGCAGATGGGTATGAGATTTTTACGCTTTCACCTAAAGGTTTGTTTAAACCTCCTTACGCATAAGAGTGGGTCTATATGTCCGAGACAAAGCATTATCACGGGCATCGCGAGCGGCTAAGAACGCGTCTGCTAGATTCAAAAAAAGGCACGTTGCCTGATTATGAAATTCTTGAAATTTTACTTTTTGTGGCAAAGCCGCGTGGTGATGTAAAGCCTCTTGCAAAAGAGTTGATTGCACATTTCAAAACCTTGGGGCGTGTGCTGACGGCTACTCCTGCGCAGCTAAGAGAGATTAAAGGTGTAAATGAAGCCGTGATTGCATCACTACGCACAGTGCAAGAAGCAGCTGAGCGACTTCTCAAAGAAGAAGTAAAAGAGCAGCCAATTTTGCAAAGCTGGAAAGCATTGCTTGATTATTGCCGTGCAAGCATGGGTTATAACAAAACAGAACAATTTCGCATTTTGTTTTTAGATCGAAAAAACATGCTTATTGCCGATGATTTGCAAGAGGTTGGGACAGTGGATCAGACACCCGCTTATCCGCGTGAAATTGTGAAGCGTGCTTTGCAACTAGATGCTTCCGCTGTAATTTTAGTGCATAACCACCCAAGTGGAGATACTACACCAAGCCGCGCTGACATTGTGCTAACTAAACAGATTGCTGATGCACTAAAGATAGTGAGCGTCATATTGCATGACCATATTATCATCAGCACCAGTGAGCATTATTCATTCAAAAGCTACGGTGTGATTTAAAGATAGCGCTATCGACTATTCTTCCAATAGCCAAAGCTCACTTGCTTGATTGTTTTCATCCATTTCATACTCAATAATATCATTGTCGATAAGTTGAATGATGCAATTCTCAATTACTGCTTTATCTTCTAGACCATTTTCAGCACAGCGCTTTATCAATTCTTTAGGGGTCAAGTGGTTTTCTTGACTAAACGCACCGAGATTTTTCATAATATCGACAATTATAGTTTCGTCTTTTGTAAGTGCTGGCATTAACTATTCTCCGTTTTTTGGGCGGTGATTCAAGAAGTAGTGATTTAAAAAATAACGCTAAAATATAACCGTTGCAACATAGAGCAGTAAGGATGCTTTGAAAAGAGATAATCTTGTGTTAGATTCCAGTCATTATTAAATTATGGGAACGTTTATTAAATGGCATTGCACGGTATCTATCATATTCTCGCCAAACCACCGGCGCTTTATAAAGAACAAATGCCTATTGAGCTGGAAGAGTTGGCGCTTCAGCTTTTGCTGATGGGGCGAGTGAGAATTGATGCGGATGAGCAGCGAAATTTTGTGCGTTATACATGCCCGTTTCGTGAAGTAAATGTTGCGTTTAGCAATCGTGAATTGACCGATCCAATGTTGCTTGATCGCACAGAAGACATTCTTACCTCAATGTTTGATGTGCCTCACAATTCGAGAGTTGAATCCCCAAGGCAGCAAGCAAGAGATGCCATAAAATTAATAAAAAACGAAGCTAAAAAGAATTTCTTACTCTCGCTAGAAAAGGAAATGCAGATTGCGCGTATATTAGTGCAGTGTGCTGATCCATCCGTGATAATGCTAATTATTGCAGAGGGTATTGAAATTTTTGTAACCTATGGGCCAATGGTAGGCGATTTGATGGATATTGTCTCGTGGCAGCAATTTGGTATGAATAGCGGTTTGCAAAGTACAGATGGAAAGAAAGCGGCAATTTTTGTTGCTTGCGCAGGTAATCCGTTGCTGATTCCTTCTGAGGATGAGCAGCCAACATTTGTAAGCGACGGCTACTCAGCCTTGGCACGTATGATGATAGTGGCAGCGCAAGAAATAGCCCATTTTTCCGATATCATCAGAGATGAGCGTGGATTTCATGTGGCTCGCCATTCGAGTAATATCTCGGTGAGTAAGCCCACTGTTAAAGCAGAGAAGTCAAGAAAGAAAGATGTTGCTGCGCTGCACAAATTGCGCAGTCTGCTAGTGAAATGCGGTGTGCAACCTTTGGCTTCGCTAGAAGCGGAAATCCGCTTCATGAAGCGGCGAAGGCGTTACTCTATATTGGCCAGAATCTATGCAATTAAAGGCTGGTTTATGACGATTGCGTTTAAACAGCGCTGTAAGAAAAATGCAATAGCGCCTTGGCGACAATTAGTGAAGAAAAATCATCACATTGCCAGTCAGCTTCTTATGGCAATTGATGATATGCAATTTCAGCTCGATCCAGATGTTGATGCGTATCGCGATGCTAATCCGCAAGTTGAAGAGGCAGTTAAATGCGCTGAAGCACTTGCACGAGTACCCCAGCAGGTAATAAAATGGGGACATGATTTTACAAAACTTACGATGCCTAATCTCTATAAGCTTTATTATGGCGAAGTCATTCCTGCATGTGAAAAAGCGTACGAGAACGTGACGCGAGGAAAATATCGTATGAAATTTACGATGCTTTCTCATTTTTCATGGCGGTGGCTAAAATTTAAATACATCAGTCGCCCGCCGCAGCATAAGCCATTGCCTTATTTTAGAGATGAGCAGTACTAAAAGTATATGCGTGATAGAATAACAAAAAAGCCGGAGAAAGATCTCCGGCTTTTTTAATTCTGAATAACTAGGAAGAGTTAGTTTTTCTTCTCTTCTTCCTTTTTAGCGCCTGTTGAACCAAAGTTCATGCCACCAAAACGTTGGTTAAACTTAGCAACACGTCCATCACGCTTATTAAGCTGTGATGTTCCGCCTGTCCATGCCGGATGGGTAGAAGGATCAATATCAAGCTGCAATACAGCGCCTTCTTTGCCATAGGTAGAACGGGTTTTAAAGCTCTCACCATTGGTAAGCTTTACAGTAATTTCGTGGTAATCTGGGTGGATGTTTGGTCTCATTTCTTTTCTCCAGCTAAAGTATTTCCTATTTAAATCGGGACGAAGTTAAAAAACTATCCATTAAGCACTTACGGTGAAGTAAGCCAAATGCGTTGCTAACGTGCCGAGTTAAATATGAAATACTAAAGTTATCGTTCTTCACATTAAACAGAAGCGGGCTTATACACCAACTAGTTTCTACAATCAAGTGTTTGTTGATTTTTTATGCAGTTTGCGCATTTTTATGCTCGTAATTTGATTGTTACGCTTTTTTAGAATCTTAAATTCGTAGCCAAAGAGCATAAACACATCGCCTACGTTAGGAATGCTCTCAAGGTCATGAATAATAAGTCCGGCAAGGGTGGGGGCGTCATCATCCGGTAAGTTCCAGTCAAGTTTTCGGTTGATGTCACGCACAGGCAAGTCACCAGCGGCGCGATACGCTCCATCCTTCAATTTACGAAGGTTTACGTTGCTAATATCATACTCATCTTCAATATCTCCAACAATCTCTTCCAGAATATCTTCCAGCGTAATTAATCCGATAAGATCGCCATATTCATCAACCACAAGTGCAAGGTGATTGCGACGGTTACGAAACTGTGAAAGCTGCTTTCCAATAGGAGTTGTTTCAGGTATGTACCACGGTTCTTTTATTAGTTTCTTAAGGCGTGTTTTCTTTATATTTTCAGGGTCTTTAGAACATAATGCAATGACATCACGAACATGCAAGATACCTATGATGTTGTCTTGCTTTCCTCGCCATAATGGGATGCGTGTATGGCTGCTGTTAAGTACCATTTCAACCAATTCGCTAGCTGGTAAGTCAGCGTTGACAGCGAAGATGTTTTTACGGTGAGTCATCACTTCATGCACTTCAATATCAGCAAGATCAAGTACGCTATCAAGCATATAGCGATAGCTTCGTAGCACACCACCCTCAGTATGGTGCAGTGCAATAGCTCCGCGCAGTGCATCAGCTCCAGAAACGAGGCTTTCTTGGTTTTGGTCAAGGCCTAAAAGGCGCATCAGGCTGTTGACTGCAATTTGAACGCAATGGGTGATAGGGCCAAGAATTTTTACTAAGAGGGTGAGTAAAGGGGCAACAAACAACGAGATCTTTTCTGCCTGATAGATAGCATATGTTTTGGGAAGTACTTCAGCAAACACCAGTACTACTAGGGTCATTAAAATGGTGGCGATTGCAACGCCATCTTCGCCCCAATATTTAATGGCAAGACTGGTTGCAATGGCAGATGCCAAAATATTAACTGCGTTATTTCCAAGTAAAATTGTACCAATAAGCGCATCTTTGTTTTCGCGCAATTTTTCAGCGAGTTTGGCACTTTTGTTACCTTCTTTTGCAAGGGTATGAAGCTTCGCGCGTGAGGCTGCTGTCAGCCCGGTTTCAGAGCCGGAAAAAAACGCAGAACAAAAAATTAATATGCAAATAAAGAGCAATGTTAATATTAAATCAATTTCCATGAAAAGTTTCTATTCCTGTGTTAAAAAATCATTAAGGAAAGTGAGAATGTCATCAGCATTCACGTCATTACTTATGAATGATTGGCCAATACCTCTGGCTAAAATAAAGACAAGTTTTCCGCTATTCACTTTTTTATCCTGCTGCATATAGCTAAGCAATGCTTTGGCATTCCAATCCTCAGATATATCTCTTGGATGGGTGGGTAAACCAACATCAACCAAATGTCTTTTTAATCTAGTGACATCTTCTGGTGAACAAAGACCAATCATTGCAGAAAAAGAAAATGCCATAATCATACCGATGCTAACACTTTCTCCATGAAGCAATCTTCCGTCATAGCCCATAGCCTTTTCCAGCGCATGACCAAAGGTGTGGCCAAGATTTAGGAGTGCACGCACATTTCCTTCTCGTTCATCCTGTGAGACAATCAACGCCTTTGCTTTACAGCTTTTTAAAACAGCTTCTTGAAGCGCGCCGATGTCACGTTTTGCCAATTTTGCAGCGTT
>CAYGPX010000082.1:0-6832 GCA_964351935.1 uncultured Rickettsiales bacterium
GCTGCCAAGCACGAAACATTTCTTGTGAATTATGCTCAACTCGATTGTCGCCATCACCATTGCAAAGCAAATTAGTTGCGGCACAGTTTGTATCCCAATAATCAAAAGCATTGTCCATGTCACCAGGCTTTGCATCATAGGCAAGTTTAAATGAATTTTTTGCTGTTTGGAAGTTTGCAATATCAGTTGAAACGCTTCTTAAACCTGCTTGCCTAACCAAGCTCTGCCCAGCACTTATACCAGCAACAATAAGGCCAATGATAACAATTACTATGGAAAGCTCAAGAAGAGTAAAACCATTATTTTTCATGCATAACCTTTAAGTATATTTAAACTCATTTTAGCATAGTTTTATTTAATTACACAGTTCTATTTTCGTCACGCCATGCGTGGTTTTTTCCCAGTAATGCGGACGTTTGAACAGTTGCCATAAGGCTCTGAAGCTGGCAACGGAATGCAGTAGCCAGTAAAATGGAAACAGCAATACCGATGGCCACATATCCCACCATTTTCGTTCAATCACCACCCAAATAGCAAAGAGCATTTGCAACGCAAGCCCTCCAAAAAAGATGGTGATAGAGAAGGGGATAACCCATTCCATAGAAGGTGGAAAGAAAGAGTTTCCCTCTGGCATGAGGCCTGCAAGTCCTATCAGCCATAACACCCATAATATGGGGCTGATGAGGAAAATAAGACAAGGTGCGCCTAGGAAAAATTGAAAACCAAAGAACCCAACCGTGCCAAGCTTGCGCCATAAGGTGATAGGTTTGCGCATATGGACGAGATAGGTTTGCATATGGCCTTTAATCCAGCGCGAGCGTTGTTTAATCCATGCATTAAGGCTCACGGGTGCTTCTTCTAAAGTGAGTGAGTCCATCACGGTGACTTTCCAGCCATGTTTTGCTACACGAATGCCTAAATCCGCATCTTCAGTGACATTGTAAGGATCCCACGCATAAAGAGTTTTGAGGGCGTGCATTTTAAAGTGATTGCTTGTGCCACCCAGTGGAATGGGAATGTTGAGTTTTTCTACTCCCCATAGCAAAAAGTTGAAGAGCCCTGCATATTCCAGCGAAAATAACCGCGTCAGCCAGTTTTCTTTGCGGTTAAAATAATTAAGCCGCGCTTGCACACAGACCGTATCATCGCTGGCTTGTTCAAACGTCCACAAGGCTTTCTTTAGCTGTTGTGAGTCAGGCACATCTTCTGCATCATAAATAGTGACATATTCGCCGCGTGCAAATTGCAGGGCATAATTACATGCTTTGGGCTTGGTGCGTGGAAGCGAGAAAGGAACGCGGATAATCTCAAAAATACGTCTGCATTTAAGCGCTTTGATGGCATCTATGGTAACTGTGTCATCTTCTTCAACAATCAGCTTTATATCTAGCTTGGCTTTTGGATAATCAATTGCGAACAACGCATCGGTTAGCTTCTTAAGCACGGCATTTTCTTTATATAGTGGCACTAAAAGCGTATAGATGGGTAGGTCTTGCGGTGATAATGCGGTAATCCCTTGTAGTTCTCGCCTTTTTTTGAAAGCGCTCGCACCTATAGCAAACAAGCCAAGCTTCACCGCAAGGGTTGAAATATAAAATAGATTCGCAAAGCCAAATATCACAAATAGGCTGTAAGCGGGTGAGGCATATACGCCAAAGCTACAAAGTAAGATAACCAGCCACCAATCGCGCCATTTTAAGCCGACCATCAATTCTTTGGCTGAAGCATCGGGCTGTCGTCGCCATAAACTATCACGTGCCACCACGTCATCTTCTTTGATAAAAGCCTTAGAAAGCGCCTCATCAATATCATAAGGTGAAGTGATAGCAAGTTGCCAATCGTCGCCATAGTGCTTGTTTGCCCACTGCGTGATATCATCCGTTGGTTGGGTGCATACCAGTGTTGTGATGCCCTCTTTTTTATACACAGGAATAGTGTGTAGCCGATGATAGTCTGCCCGCAGTTGATAGTTAAAGAGCGAATCATCACAATGTTGATGCTTTAAGTTAATGAAAGGAGTGTTTAGGCTTTTTGCCAGTGCTTGATAGAGCGTGAGGCTATCCAAAATGCCCATGGCAAGCAGGGTACGTGGTAGTGGGGTTTTCCATTGGTTGGACAGCGCTGTTGCTTTGTCGGCTTGCTCGTGAGAAAGCAGCTTATGTTCTAGCAAGTAGGCTACGAGAGAATTTGATGTTGTCATTCCTTAAAATCCTGACCATATACCAATCATGAAGCCTTTGCCTTTGCCACTATTTCTGCCCCATATATCTTCATAAAATGAGAGTTGTAAACCGCGATTGTCAGTGTGCCGATAGACAGTTGAGAGTTGCAGTTTACTGTGGGCAGTATCTGCCATATCATCCAAATGCTCAACCCCTATTGTGGTGAAATTTTGCAGTAGCACTAAGAGGTTATCATGGGCGCGAATGCCAAAGCTGGTATCTAATTTAAGTTCATCCTGCGTAGTTGGGCGTGATTTTCCACGCTTTCGATACGCTATTTCGCCATTAAAAAAGTGCCATTGTTTGGCAAATGGAAGGGCGAGATGCGCTTTTGATGGGGGAACATTGCTATTATCATGTTGATAACCATAACCAAATAATCCGCGCATTTCCAATGCGTAACTATCCTCATCTATATAGTAATGTTTACCATCGTGGCTATAAAGTTCTGGCAGTTGAATGAGGGGCTGAAATGAAATAAGCCAGTTATCTTTGGCTGCTAGCTGTTGCCGATAAAACAGATCAATCGAGGTGCTGCCGTGGCTGAAATCACGTGCTACTGCATTGCCTGAGAGATATTGCTCAAGCACCGCATTGTCATCTACTTGCTGATGGGTGAGGCGCAGCGATGTGCCTAAAGTGAGATTCTCAGCAAAGCCATATTCAAGATAGCGATTATTTTCGAGCTTGGCATAATAGCTGGATGGTTGCGCATGACCATCATCATCAAAAAACTCATCGGCCGCATAATAAGAGAAGGTGCTGATATATTGAAAGTTTCCCTTTTCTTGAAGCCAAGCGGCAGCATCTGCAATCTTAGGTGGTAGGGCTAGGCATAAAAAAAGAGCCGCAAGCACAAGACTATTCTTCATAGTTTGGCTCCGGCTCTTTTTATTGATTCATAGAGTAAGTGAAAACTAGTTAAGTTTCTTATCCATATCGGCTACGGCTTCACTCACTAATCTCTCTGCCACATCGCCTTGCATGTTTTCCATTACGATAGAGCGCACAGTGCTGATGGCAATATCGATAGCGTTGTTGCGAATTTCTTGCATCACATTTGCTTCGTAAGCGGCGATTTTTTGCATTGAAAGCTCAACGCGCTTGTTCAATGAATCTTCCAATGCTTTGGTAGACTCTTCGGTAATGCGTGCTGCTTCTTTTTCAGCATGAGAAATAATCTCAGATGCTTGCGCAGACATTTCTTTTTGGTTGCGTTCGTAGTTAGAAAGTAATGATTGAGCTTCTTCTTTTAAGCGAAGTGCTTCATCAAGCTCGGCTTGAATGCGAAGGGTTCTGCTATCAAGGGCACCAAGTATAAATTTGCTTGCAGGTTTAAAAATAGCTGCAACAAATAGAATAAATGATAGTCCTACCCAAAAACTTGCACCAAATTCCATAATATTAATCCTTATTTTTGATTAAGACGCTTTGCGAATATTTTGCGCATGTGCTTTTTGCGCATCGGCCTTGCTGATATCAACACCAATTAATTTTTTGGTGATAACAGACACTAAATCTTGCACAGTTTCTGATAGTTCTTCACTAGCATCGTCACGCATTTTTTGAACACGAAGTTCTGTTTCACGATTCTGACGTGCAAACATTTCGTCAAGCTTAGCGTGGCGAGCTTCGGCTAATTCTTTATGTTTTTCTTTTGCAATACTGATTTGCTCTGATGCATCATGACGCGCTTTTTTTAGTGCTTCATTATATTCACGCTCAATGGCTTCAGCTTGGCGTTTAGACTCTTCTGCTTTATCTAGGTCGTTACGAATGCGTTCCTGACGGCTTTGCAACACCTCTCTTACGCGCGGCAATGAATGGCGTGCTAAGGTGAAATAAAGTAAGCCAAAGGTAACGGCTAACCAAAAAATTTGTGATGCAAAGGTTGAAAAATCCAACTGAGGCATGGCGATACTCTTAGATTCAAAGTTTTTTGAAAGTTAAGGGTAGTAAAAAGCGATTTAAACTATACGTTAAAATTGTTTTTAAAGCTACCCTTAACCGTCACGAATTTATTACACTACAAAGATTAGAAGTAGTGCTACAACAAGTGCGAATAGACCCATTGCTTCTGCAAGACCAGCACCAACATAGATGTATTTCGCAAGTTTGCTTTCAGCGTTAGGGTTACGTGCAATACCGTTTAACATAGCAGCGAAAATGTTACCTACACCAAGTGCAGCACCAAGCATACCAAGAGCTGTTAAACCAACACCAATATATTTTAAACCTTCTTCCATGGTCTTATCCTTAAATAAAAATTAAATAAACAAAAAGCAACGTGTGTTTAAATTATCCGTAAGGGGAAAATTAAATGGTTATTAAAAGCCCACCATTAAACAAATTAAACGCGCGTCTAGTGTAAATGGATAGAATCATTCAAGTACACACAGGTTAACACCGTAAAGATGTAAGCCTGTAATATAGCTACAAACAATTCAAAACCACTCAACACCATTAGGAATGCAAGGGGCACGATTCCGAAAACGCCCATTGCTGTCACAAAACCTGCAATCACTTTCAACATCGTGTGGCCAGCCATCATGTTGGCGCCAAGACGAACAGAAAGGCTGATAGGTCTTGCAAGATATGCAAATAATTCAATGAAAATCATCAATGGTGCTAACCACCATGGTGTACCATGCGGTAAGAAAAAGCCGAAAAACTTTAAACCATGACGGTAAATAGCGATGAACGTTACCGCAAGAAAGATAAAGGCTGCGAGTGCAAAGGTCACAGCAATGTGGCTGGTAGCTGTGAAGCTGTAAGGCATTAAGCCTAGCACGTTAAGTGCTACGATAAACATGAATAAGGTAAAGATGAACGGGAAATATTTACGGCCTTCGCTGCCGACATTATCGCGCACCATGTTGGCAACAAACTCATAGCTCATTTCAGCCATGCTCTGCCATCTGCCAGGCACCAATGCTCTGCCGCGCATAGACAGGCTCATGAATGCAGCGACTAATCCAAGTGCAAGCACCATAAATAATGCTGAGTTAGTGAAGTTTAAATTCATGCCTGCCACTTCAGGGAAGTTGGTGAAGTAATGAATCTTAAATTGATCTAACGGATTGAGACCAGCTGCCATAATAGCACTCTTATTAAGTTTATGAATTATCCCTCATCGCTTGCGGCTGAATCTTCAGCGTTAGCGCGTTTACTCATGCGAAAAATATTGATTCCGCTTCCTGCAACCCCAAGAAAAAAGCAAATCAAGAAAAACCAAGGCGATGTTCCAAGCCATTTATCAAGCCAGTAACCCGCTAATACACCCACTAAAATTCCAGCGATAAGCTCAATGCCAACGCGCATTGCTTGACCCGCGCCACTACTACTTGCATTGGGAGCTTGCTCGCTTTCTTGCCGCTTCTTTGCAGCTTGAATGGCCTTACCTAGCGATTCTAGCGATGGTGATGTTGGTTCTTCCTGTTTGGGCATAATCCCTCAATCGTTTACAGGCGACGTGAAATTACGTTTTTGTCCTTTAATTGTCAAGATTTAAAATCGATATAAAGGCAGATTTCAGAGCTTTGGCGCGTAATAGCAACGCCCCCAGTGAGGTTTGGTCTTATATGGTTTGGAAAATAGCGGCTATTCAATAAAAAGACGCGTGTTTTCCGTTGGTGGTGCAGCATTATTGTTGCGACCCCACTCAAGACTATCAAAACTATGGCAATGCGGGCAGGTTGCATTCCATGATGATGCGGTGTGAGCGCAGGTTCTGCAATGCCATGCAGGGCCTTTTTCAGCGCCAATTGCGCGATTCTCAGCCTGATTTATGGCGTCACTTGAAGCATCTTGACGGCGAAGTAACTCAGCATAAAGCAGTGCAGCCTCTTGTGTTTCTTGCAGCTGGAGTGATTCTTTTAAATGCTCTGCAGCTCTTTCTAATTGACCAGTGCGCATCGCATAGCGCCCAAGCACCATATAATTATCCGCTTGAGGGATAGATCTGCTGTTTAGTTTTTCTGCAAGTTGTAAGGTTTTAAGATGTGATTCTTCGCTGTTTGCCTCAATATAAAGTGATAGCAACATTGGGTGGTGCGTGCGCGACCATTGTTTTTCAATCAATTTTACCGCTTGTTTGCTGTTGTTTTGCGTGAGGTGCAGCCGTGCAATTTGAACAATAGCAGGTACAAAATCGGGCATTAATTTAAGCGCGGAAAGTGCCAACCCCATGGCGCGGTCATTCTCACCTTCTTTCATTTGTGCGGAGGCTTTGGCAAGCGAGCACACCGCCAGCATGTGCATGGCTTCTTTACGATTAAGAATTTTCTTAGAAATAGCAACGTCAATGGTAGCTTCTAGCTTATCCCAATCTTTGTTATGCTTATAAAGATCGATTAAAATCGCAATCGGCCAATCGGCATTCTTAGCTTGCGCAGCGGCTTTCTCTGCAAGGAAAATGGCTTTCTTAATATCGCCTTCTTCGCGGGCTTGTAGTAACAATCCTTTGATGGCGATTATTTCGGTTTCTTTATGCTCTAGCATGCCGTTATATTCTTGTTTGGCTTGCTCAATGTTGCCTTCCAGCTTGGAAGTCTGAGCAGAAAGTAACTGTGTAACAGGAAGCTTTCCAAGGCAAGATTCAGCTTTTGCAC
>CAYGPX010000083.1:0-603 GCA_964351935.1 uncultured Rickettsiales bacterium
ATTCTTAATCATGCGTTAGATGAAAAATTGCAAGAGTTAGGCTTAGAAGATAAAGACTTATCGCTGATTGGATTTTCGCAAGGGACGATGCTTTCGCTTTACGTTGCCTTGCGCCGCGAGCAGGCCATGGCAGGAGTGCTTGGTTTTTCAGGTGCATTAATGGGTGAAAAATTGCTGGAAACTGAGTTAAAATCGATGCCTGAGCTTTGCCTTGTGCATGGCGAAGAAGATGAAGTGGTGCCGTTTGAAGCATTTCAGCAGGCCATGAAAGCCTTGCAAGCACGTGGTTTGTTTGTAAATGGCTATTCACGCGAAGATTTAGGCCACGGAATTGATCCTGCCGGTATGCAAATTGGCTGTGCCTTCTTGCGCAGGGTCTATGGGCTGGATGCTGAGTAAGCTGATATAAGAAGCGCTACCTAGTGCTTTATGAAATAGCAATAAAAAGGCTCGTCAGTTAAGTGACGAGCCTTTTTTAATAGCCGATTTGGCTTTAGCATTATGCCTTTATTTTCTTCTCAAGAATGCAGGAATATCTAACAAGTCATCCTGCAAGTTTGCATTTTGGGTTGATTGGTTGCTGCGAGGCGCAGATTGTTCTGC
>CAYGPX010000083.1:613-6802 GCA_964351935.1 uncultured Rickettsiales bacterium
CTCCGCTGCGCGCACGGTGCTCTGGCTCTGTCGTCTCAGCGTCGTCACTTTCATCAGCAGGATAGGTTTCTTCACTTAAAGAGCGGTTGGCTGCAATGCCAATGCTCTCACGCTCAAATGATTCAGGCTCAACGGCGGCAGAAGCAATAAAAATACGTTCGCCATCCGGTTGTTGTTCTACCGGCTTTTCAGTTTCGCTTTGGGCATATTCTGCATTTAGCTTATTGATGGTTTCTTGATAGGTTTCGTCACCTGTTTCTTGTCCAAGCGTTTCGGCCAATTCTTCTTTTAGCTTTGCAAAGGCGTCATTGTTTTTTTCTTGAGAGGTTTGAGCCGTATCGCTAGCTTTTTCTGCTTGTGCAGGGGCTTGCGGAGCTTCTTCTTTTGCTGCTGGTTTTGCAATGCTTTTAGGTGCTTGAGCGATTTCGGTTTGTTCTGCATCAATACCTGTTGCTACAACAGAAACGCGAATTTTACCTTCTAACTCTTCATTAAAGGTAGAACCGAAAATGATATTTGCTTCAGGGTCTACTTCTTCGCGGATGCGATTGGCGGCTTCGTCTACTTCAAATAGGGTGAGGTCGCTGCCACCAGTGATGCTGATAAGTACGCCACGCGCACCACGCATTGAGGTGTTATCAAGCAGTGGATTTGAAATAGCAGCTTCTGCTGCTTCAATTGCACGGTTTTCACCTTCTGCTTCGCCTGTACCCATCATGGCTTTGCCCATTTCGAGCATGACGGCGCGAACATCGGCAAAATCGAGGTTGATGAGCCCCGGCATCATCATCAAATCCGTCACGCTGCGGATGCCTGCATGCAATACATCGTCGGCCATGCGGAACGCATCGGCAAAGGTGGTGCTTTCATTTGCAATACGGAAAAGATTTTGGTTAGGGATGACAATCAGTGTGTCGACATATTTTTGTAACTCGCTAAGGCCGGCTTCTGCCATACGCATGCGGCGTGCGCCTTCAAAATGGAATGGTTTAGTAACCACACCAATGGTGAGAATGTCCATTTCGCGTGCGGTTTTGGCAATCACCGGTGCTGCACCTGTGCCTGTGCCACCGCCCATACCAGCGGTGATAAAGCACATATTAGCGCCCTGAAGGTGTGATTTTACTTCTTCTAGTGCTTCTTCGGCTGATTTTGCACCCACTTCAGGTGTTGCGCCAGCGCCAAGGCCTTTGGTGGTTTTTTCGCCCAATTGAATTTTTTTATCCGATAGTGCGTGGTCTAGTGCTTGAGCATCGGTGTTAGCGACAACAAACTCAACCCCTTCCAGCTGTGATGAAATCATGTTGTTGACAGCATTTCCGCCTGCGCCACCTACGCCAAATACGGTGATTTTAGGGCGTAAGATACCTTTTTCAGGCAGGTTTAGATTTAGGCTCATTAGCAACAACTCCGATACTAGTGTGATTTTGTGGGCGACTTGTTGCTGTTTTATCACTTTTAGGTGTGTTTTTCCAAGTATTATTTTGATGAAAATGTCTATCGAGACTAAAAAAGTAGATAGATTGTGCATAAAATTTGCTAGTTGTAATGTGGGTGTAACATTTGCTTGCTATGATAGGTTTAGTAACAAAAGAGGTGAAGCAGATGTTAAGTACAGATATTTATAAAACGGCACATGCATTATGGGTAAAACACGGCGATACGCTGATTGATGCGCTGGATGAAAAATTGAAAGTGTATGATGCTGCGCGAGATGAAGAAGCAATGACGATTTTGTCGCACATCCGCCAAGCTGCCGAACAATTGCAGATGGTTTCAGATGGATCGACCATGGCGCATTAATGAAGTCGTAAGTTTTAGAAAAATAATAGTTTAATGACATATTTTTAAAAGCTCGCTGCGTAAACAGCGGGCTTTTTTGTTTTAGTAAACTCTACATCCCCGGATAGCGTGGGCCGCCACTGCCTTCAGGTGTTACCCATTTAATGTTCTGTGTTGGGTCTTTAATATCGCATGTTTTACAGTGGACGCAGTTTTGGGCGTTGATTTGTAATCGCGGCTTGCCGCTTTCTTCGACATATTCATACACACCTGCTGGGCAGTAGTGTGCCTCAGGCCCGCCATATTCAGCTAAGTTTACTTCAGTCGGAACAGAAGGGTCTTTCAGTGTTAAATGGCAAGGCTGGTCTTCTTCGTGATTGGTATTTGAAAGCTGTACTGAGGTGAGGCGATCAAACGTAAGTACGCCATCGGGTTTTGGATAGTCTATTTTTTTGCAGTCAGAAGCTTTTTTCAGTTGCTTATGGTCAGCATGGTGATGGAATGTCCATGGTGCGCGGCCGCGCAGCAACAGCGTATCGAGGGCGGCATAAAGCAAGCCGCGCCACAGGCCAAAACGAAATGCAGGGCGGATGTTGCGGGCTTGGTAAAGCTCTTTATATATCCATGAGTTTTTAAGGTTTTGCTCGTAAGTCTCTAGATTTCCAATGTTTCTTTCGAGTGCTTCTGCTGCCGCTTCTGCCGCTAGCATGCCTGATTTCATCGCGGTGTGACTCCCTTTGATTTTTGGAACATTCAGAAATCCTGCGCTACAACCAATCATCGCCCCACCTTGGAAGGTGAGTTTGGGGATAGATTGCAAGCCGCCCTCGTTAAGTGCGCGTGCGCCATAAGAAATGCGTTTAGCCCCTTCAAATAACGGTTTGATTTTAGGGTGATTTTTAAAGCGTTGCATTTCCTGATAGGGGCTAAGCGAAGGGTTTTGATAATCGAGCCCTACCACATAGCCGATAGCGACTTGATTGTTTTCTAAGTGATAGATAAACGAACCGCCATAGGTGCTGCTGTCCATGGGCCAACCCACGGTGTGGGTGACTTTTCCTGCCTTATGAAGCTCGGGCTTTACTTCCCACAATTCTTTGATGCCAAGACCATAAGTTTGCGGATCAACCCCTTGACGTAAATCGAATTTTTGCATGAGCTGCTCAGAAAGCGATCCGCGACAGCCCTCAGCAAAGAAGGTGAAGGGTGCGCGCAATTCTACCCCTTGTTGGTAGGATGATTTTTGCTCGCCATTTTTGCCGATACCCATATCCCCTGTGGCAATGCCTACCACCTTATCTCCTTCAAATAGCACTTCGTGTGCGGCAAAGCCGGGGAAAATTTCAACGCCCATGCTCATGGCCTGATCGGCCAGCCAGCGGCAGAGATTGCCAAGTGAAATGATGTAATTGCCGTGATTATTCATTTGTGGCGGGGTAGGGAGTTTGAAGCCGCCTTTTTCAGTAAGGAATAAAAATTCATCCTGCGTGGCGGGGGTGTTGAGCGGTGCGCCTTTTTCCTTCCAGTCGGGGATTAGCTTATTAAGTGCGCGTGGTTCAAACACCGCACCTGAAAGAATATGCGCGCCTACTTCTGCGCCTTTTTCAACAATACAGACGGTTTTTTCAGGTGCCAGTTGTTTAAAACGAATGGCAGCAGCCAAGCCTGCAGGCCCTGCGCCTACAATCACCAAATCAAACGGCATGGATTCGCGCTGTGGAGGGCTTTGTTTTTCTGCCTGATTGATGCTGGGTTCATCGGTCATACCTGACTCCTTTTTGTAAACGCTCTGCTAGGATGGCTATCCTCAGCAATTGTCTGTGAGCTTTCGTTGATAGTTATTTTACCCAAAAATGCACTCTCTGTCTATTAGATTGGAGTGAAATAGGTATAGGCGGAACAATCTTGGGTTGTATTTATTTTATTTTGTTGTTATATCTATAGCTAAATACAACCTATTGGTGTTTATGCGTGTGCTAGTAATACTTTCATTGATTTTGATTTCGCCATTAGTACTTGCGCTTATGCTGTTGCAACAAATATGCATCAATCGCCCAAATTGATGGTTCTGTGATAGTTATTTGAGTGTAACGCTTTCCTTTCTTGCAATCACCTAAAGCTGCGATATACTCGCTTTCAAAACATGTATTCGTGCACATATATTTGCACGAAAAGTTTTCAAAAGGAGTGTAAGAGATGAAGGTTATCTATCGTGGATTTGGTGTTGCGAAAATGGGATTTGTGGCAGCACTGTTTGCAATGTTTATTGCTCAGCCAACGCTTGCTGAAGAAACAGTGGGTGAAGCGATGCAGCACTTGAATGAGAAGAAATCGGGCGAAGCAGCTTTTACTCAGTGGCTTAATGAATTTAAACAAGATGCGGTGGCTAACCATGGTTTTTCACGTGATTTTTTAGATCAAGCTTTTGCGGAAGTAAAATTTAAAGAGCGCGTTGTGAAATTGGATCGTTCGCAACCTGATGTTAAAATGACTTTTGCAGAATATCGCAAAAAAATTGTCCCACAGTCACGCATTGACAAAGCAAAAGAAAAATACGCTGAAAACAAAAAGCTTTTAAATGAAATTGGTAAAAAATATGGTGTGCAGCCGCGCTTTATTGTAGCGCTGTGGGCGATTGAAAGTAACTTTGGCCAAAACATGGGAAACTTTAGTATTGTAGAAGCCCTTGCTACCCTTTCATTTGAGGGACGCAGAGCTGAATTTTTTACGAAAGAGCTAATTCATGCACTTAATATCATCAAGCATGGTGATGTGGATGTAGCACATATGAAAGGCTCGTGGGCGGGGGCGATGGGACAAACCCAGTTTATGCCTTCGAGCTATAACGAGTTGGCGGTCGATTATGATGGTGATGGAAAGCGTGATATTTGGAATACAAAAGCAGATGCATTTGCCTCGATTGCGAACTATCTTTCTAAACGTGGTTGGGATGGTGAAACCACGTGGGGGCGCGAAGTAAGCTTGCCAGACGGATTTGACACGCAACTTTTTGGAAGAAATATTGATAAAACCCTCCAAATGTGGCACAATTTAGGGGTAAGAAAGGCAAATGGCGGCAAGTTGCCATTAGCGCGTGGAGACTTGAAAGCCTCAATCGTGCTACCTGATGAAGGCCAAGCGCCTTATTACTTGGTGTATAATAACTATAACGTCATTATGAACTGGAATCGCTCGCTCTATTTTGCAACGGCAGTAGGGCTTTTGTCGGATGGTATTGGGAATCTTTAAATGAGACTATTATATTCTTTGTTGGCCTTAGGTGCGATGGCAGGAGTGATTTCTGCTTGTAGCGCATCACGTGGCCCTGCTGTGTTTAGTAACGATAAACATGTTGGGGTTTATAAGGTTGGCGAGCCATATCAAATTGACGGTACATGGTATACCCCCTCTGAAGATGAAGATTATGAAGAAGAAGGTGCTGCTTCGTGGTATGGGCCAGGCTTTCATAAAAAACGTACAGCCAATGGCGATGTGTTTGACCAAAATGCTTTAACGGCAGCGCATCGCACCTTGCCATTGCCTAGCATGGTGCGGGTGACAAATTTGGATAATGGCCGCACATTAGTGGTGATGGTGAATGATCGTGGGCCGTTTAGTAAAGGAAGAATTTTGGATCTTTCAGAGCGCGCGGCAGATATTTTAGGCTTTAAAGATAAAGGCATTGCCCGCGTAAACGTGAAATTTCTGCCGGGGCAAACGCGACGCTTATTGGCACAATTAGACGTGCCGCAGGGCAAAGATAACCCCTTTGCAACGGCGGATGCCGATTTTGGCCAATCAGAGATGCCTTTAGCAGCTAGCAATGAATCCAGCGCCGGTTTTGGCTCGTTTATGGATGGTATTGAATTGCCGCTGCCAGAAAATTTTAGCATAAGCGGTGTTGATACGTTTAAAACACCGGCGGTTGAAGGCGGTGAAACCAAAATTGCTGAGAATAGCATGGCAAAAGCTAACGTTGATGATGGCGCACCTATCATGCTTGAGCCAAATGTTGAGTCTAATGCGACACGCGCGTTAAGTGGTTTTGAAAAGCGGGCAGGGGTTCGCATTCCTGAAAATGCACAAGGTGAACCTGCATGGAAACCTGAGCAAGTGTCTGCTGTTGCAGAGGAAGAGGAGAAGTTGCCTCAAGCATTGCCAGAAGTAAGTGAAGATGCTGCGTTTAAGCCGATGGTGGTTGAGCCAAAAATGGTGAAGGTTGTAGAAGCGGAAACAGAGCCAGCTAAAAAACCAGTGGTGAGTGAGGTTTTAGCAGTGACACCGAAGGATAAAGTGTTGCTAGACAAAAGCGATCCGCGTTATGTGGAGCAAGTCTATTATATTCAAGCGGGATCGTTCCGTATGGAAGAAAATTACATTCGCTTTCTCTTAAAAACCTCTGCAGAT
>CAYGPX010000084.1:0-6759 GCA_964351935.1 uncultured Rickettsiales bacterium
CCTATACAGCGGTTGAAGCGCCAAAAGGTGAGTTTGGTGTTTATCTTATTTCAGATGGAAGTAACAAGCCATATCGTTGCCGTTTGCGTGCGCCAGGATTTGCGCATTTGCAAGGTCTTGATTTTATGTGTAAAGGTCACATGCTTGCAGATGTGGTAGCCATCATCGGTACGCAGGATATTGTATTCGGGGAGATTGACAGATAATGGTAGCCGTCAAAACCAGAAAGCCATTCACGCAGCCGGAGTCGTTTGAGTTTTCAAAAGAAAACCAAAAGCGTGTAAAAGAGATTATTGCAAAATACCCTAAAGGTCGTCAGCGCAGTGGCACAATACCATTGCTGGATTTAGCCCAACGTCAGGCCGGTGGTTGGCTTCCGCGTGCTGCGATGGACCATGTGGCAGAAGTGTTAGAGCTTGCGCCCATTCGTGTTTATGAAGTGGCATCGTTCTATACCATGTTTAACTTAGAGCCAGTGGGCGAGCACCTTATTCAAGTGTGCAGAACTACCCCGTGCTGGTTACGTGGTTCAGATGACTTAACCAATCATTGTAAAAGTAAACTAGGTATTGAAATTGGTGAAACTACCGAAGACGACAAATTTACACTGGTGGAAGTTGAGTGCCTTGGTGCCTGCGTGAATGCGCCGATGGTGCAGGTGAATGATGATTACTATGAAGATTTGGATGTGAAAAACTTTGATAAGCTGCTCGATGATTTGGCGGCTGGTAAGAAAGTGAAAGTGGGTTCGCAAAGTGGCCGTCACAGTTCAGAGCCAGTGGGTGAGAATGTGCTAACAGGCAAAAAGAAATAATCGAGTCATAGAACATGCTAAAAAATGAAAACCGCATATTTACGAATCTTTATGGCTTTGAGGGCGCTGACCTCAAGTCAGCTAAGAAGCGTGGTGATTGGGATAATACCAAAGCATTGCTTGCCAAGGGGCGTGAAGCACTGATTGAAGAAGTGAAAGCTTCGGGTTTGCGTGGGCGCGGTGGTGCTGGATTTCCAACAGGTTTGAAGTGGTCATTCATGCCAAAAGAGCATGCAAAGCCTTCTTACTTAGTGATTAATGCCGATGAATCAGAGCCTGGTACCTGCAAAGACCGCGATATTTTGCGCCACGATCCGCACAAATTGGTAGAAGGTGCGTTAATTGCAGGTTTTGCGATGCGTGCGGTAGCGGCATATATTTATATTCGTGGAGAATTTTATAACGAAGCTTCGGCCATACAACAAGCAATCGAAGAAGCCTATGATGCTGGCCTGATTGGTAAGAATGCCTGTGGTTCAGGTTATGATTTTGATGTATATTTGCATCGTGGTGCAGGCGCTTATATCTGTGGTGAAGAAACCGCGCTGATCGAAAGCTTGGAGGGTAAGAAAGGCCAACCTCGCTTGAAGCCACCATTCCCTGCGGGTGTGGGTGTGTTTGGTTGCCCAACTACGGTGAATAATGTTGAATCTATTGCTGTTGTGCCAACCATCTTGCGTCGAGGTGCTGCGTGGTTTTCAGGCTTGGGGCGTGAGAATAATACCGGTACAAAGCTTTTTTGTATTTCGGGTCATGTGAATAATCCATGTAACGTAGAAGAAGAAATGGGTATTCCGCTAAGAGAGTTGATTGAAAAACATGCTGGTGGCGTGCGTGGTGGATGGGATAATCTGCTTGCCGTCATTCCGGGTGGTTCATCCGTTCCGCTTCTACCAAAATCTATCTGTGATACAGTACTGATGGATTTTGATTCGCTGCGCGCAGTGCAATCAGGTTTAGGTACGGCTGCGGTCATTGTGATGGATAAAAGCACGGATATTGTGCGTGCAATTGAGCGTTTATCACATTTTTATATGCATGAATCATGTGGTCAATGTACGCCATGTCGTGAAGGTACGGGCTGGATGTGGCGCGTGATGAAACGTTTGGTTAAAGGCGATGCTACCAAATCTGAAATTGATGATTTGCTGGATGTGACTAAGCAAATTGAAGGTCATACTATTTGCGCATTAGGTGATGCGGCTGCATGGCCAATTCAAGGGCTTATAAGGCACTTCCGCCCTGAAATGGAACGAAGAATTGATGAATTTACAAAGAATAAGGCTGCATAAGGGGACACTATGCCTAAGCTGACAGTCAACGGACAAGAAGTAGAATTTGAACAAGGGATGACCGTGTTGCAAGCGTGCGAGCTTGCGGGCGAGGAAATCCCGCGTTTTTGTTATCATGAGCGTTTAGAAATCGCCGGTAACTGCCGTATGTGTTTGGTACAAATTGAAGGTGGGCCACCAAAGCCTGCGGCTTCATGTGCAATGCCTGCGGGCGATGGTATGAAGGTGCATACCAATACACCAATGGTGAAAAAAGCGCGTGAAGGCGTGATGGAATTTTTGTTGGCAAACCATCCCTTAGATTGCCCGATTTGCGATCAGGCAGGTGAGTGTGATTTGCAAGATCAGTCAATGACCTATGGCCGTGGGCGTAACCGCTTTGAAGAAAATAAGCGTGCCGTGAAAGATAAATATATGGGCCCATTGGTAAAAACCCAGATGACCCGTTGCATCCATTGTACGCGCTGTGTACGTTTTATAACCGATGTTGCAGGTGTAGAAGAGTTGGGTGCGGTTCATCGTGGTGAGCATATGGAAATTTCTACCTATGTTGAAAAATCACTGACCTCTGAGCTTTCAGGCAATATCATTGATCTTTGCCCTGTTGGTGCTCTTACTTCAAAGCCTTATGCGTTTAAAGCCCGCCCGTGGGAACTTCGCAAAACCGAAAGTATTGATGTTATGGATGCGGTAGGTTCGGCTATCAGAGTGGATGCGCGTGGTAAAGAAGTGATGCGTATTATGCCGCGTCTGAATGAAGACGTGAATGAAGAGTGGTTGGATGACCGCGCTCGCTTTGCTTGTGATGGTTTGAAACTGCAGCGTTTAGATAAGCCATATGTTCGTAAAAAAGGCAAGTTGCAAGCCGCTTCATGGGAAGAAGCTTATGAGGTAATTGCTAAAAAACTATCAGAAACAGCACCAGAAAAAGTTGCTGCGATTGCAGGCGACATGGTAGATGTTGAAACCATGGTGGCGCTGAAAGATTTGTTTGGCTCGCTCGGTATTGCAAATATAGATTGCCGCCAAGATGGTGCAAAAATTGGTGCAGGCTCGCGTGTATCTTATGTCTTCAATTCAACAATTGCAGGCATTGAAGAAGCTGATGCCATCTTGCTGGTGGGCACAAATCCACGTAAAGAAGCAGCAATTTTAAATGCGCGCATCCGTAAGCGTTTCACACGTGCGGGCATTCCAATTGCATTAATCGGCGAAGAGGCGGATTTAACTTATCCGCACCAGCATTTAGGTAATGATGCTAAGTTGTTGGAGGAAATTGCAAAAGGTAAGCATGCGTTTGCCAAAGTGCTAGAGAAAGCAGAACGTCCAATGATGATTATTGGTTCAGGCGCGCTTGTACGCTCAGACGCTGAAAGCTTACTTGATATTGCAAAAACCATTGCTGAGAAATATGGGCTTTATTCACCTGAATGGAATGGCTTTAACGTGCTTCATCGTGCGGCAAGTCGTGTGGGTGCTTTTGATGTTGGCTTCTTGCCGGGTGAAAAAGGCAAGGCAACTGATGAAATTTTAGCTGCTGCTAATAAAGGCGAGATGGATCTAGTTTATCTGCTGGGTGCAGATGAGCTGGATACATCATTGCTTGAAAAAAGCTTCGTGATTTATCAAGGTCATCATGGTGATGCGGGTGCACATGTTGCGGATGTTATTCTGCCTGGTGCGGCTTATACCGAAAAAACAGCTACTTATGTGAACACCGAAGGCCGTGTGCAGCGCACACAGCTAGCGGTTTACCCAGTAGGTGAGGCAAAAGAAGATTGGCAAATTATTCGTGAGTTAGCAAAAATTGTAGGAAAACCTTTGCCTTACTTAAACGCGAATGAAATGCAAAAACGTTTGGTGCAAATTGCACCGCATTTTGATCAGTTGGATGAGGTTATACCTGCAGCATGGGATGTATTTGGTGAAGTAGGAAAGCTGGATAAAAAATCATTTGAAAATCCTGTAAAAAATTACTATCTCACAAACCCAATTGCGCGTGCGTCACGTACCATGGCAAAATGTGTGACAGATATTCTTGGCGAAAAAGAAGAGGCGGCTTAAAAATATGATGGAACTACAGCCATTCTTGGACGAGTATATTATTCCGCTAGCGTGGATAGTTGGAAAAATTATGCTGATTGTTCTGCCGTTGCTGGGTGCGGTGGCATATCTTACGCTTGCTGAGCGCAAAGTAATTGGTGCTATGCAGCTTCGCAGAGGCCCAAATGTAGTCGGCCCATTCGGGTTGTTGCAGCCATTGGCGGATGGCGTAAAACTGATGTTTAAGGAAGTGATTCTTCCAACAGGTGCAAATAAAGCCCTGTTTATTTTAGCGCCAATGGTAACCTTTATTCTTGCTTTGATTGGCTGGGCTGTCATTCCTTTTGATGAAGGAATGGTGGTTGCTAATATTAACGTAGGCGTGCTTTACCTGCTAGCGATTTCATCGCTTGGCGTATATGGTGTGGTGATAGCTGGGTGGGCAAGTAACTCTAAATATGCCTTTTTGGGTGCTATCCGTTCTGCTGCACAAATGGTCTCTTACGAAGTTGCGATAGGCTTTACCATAGTATGTGTGTTGTTGATTACCGGAACGCTAAACTTGACAGAAGTGGTACTTGCTAAGCGAAGTTTCTTCGAAGACTTATTGCTATTTCCAATGTTTGTTGTTTTCTTTATTTCAATTTTAGCAGAAACAAATCGACACCCGTTCGATTTACCTGAAGCTGAGGCTGAGCTGGTTGCGGGTTATAACGTCGAATATTCATCGATGACCTTTGCTTTATTTTTCCTAGGTGAATATGCCAATATGATTTTGATGTGCGGCATAGCATCGATTCTTTTCCTTGGTGGGTGGCTACCTCCGTTTGGCATAGAGGCGCTTAGTTTTGTTCCTGGCATAATATGGTTTGCGGCTAAAATTTCCTTTCTGCTTTTTGTGTTTATCTGGGTGAGGGCAACTTTCCCGCGCTATCGTTATGATCAATTGATGCGCTTGGGTTGGAAAGTGTTTTTACCACTAACATTGGCGTGGGTGATTGTGGTCTCTGCTTATGTGGTTTATCGCCCTCAAGATTCGCAAATAGTTCAGGATGTAATTGAAAGTTTTGAAGAAGGTGGTCATTCGGTTGAAGACGCGGTAGAAGGTGCTGTGGATGGTATGATTGATGCTATTGAAACAGATGAAATAAAAAATAAATCAGTGAAAGAGGCGGAGTAATCCATGGCACTATTGGATAGAACAGCAAAATCACTCTTCTTGTTTGAGCTGCTTTCGGGCATGTTGCTTACACTTAAATATATGTTTAAAAAGAAAGTGACGATTAATTATCCCTATGAAAAAGGGCCATTATCGCCACGCTTTCGAGGAGAGCATGCGCTTCGCCGTTATGCAAATGGTGAAGAGCGTTGTATTGCTTGTAAATTGTGTGAAGCCGTTTGCCCAGCACAAGCCATTACCATTGAAGCGGAAGAGCGTGAAGATGGTAGCCGCCGTACCACGCGTTATGATATCGATATGACAAAATGTATTTACTGCGGCTTTTGTGAAGAAGCCTGTCCGGTGGATGCAATTGTTGAGGGGCCTAATTTTGAATATGCTACCGAAACGCATGAAGAGCTTTTATATAACAAAGATCGCCTGCTTCGTAATGGTGATATTTGGGAATCTGAGCTTGCAAGGCGTTTAGAGTTGGATGCCCCTTACAGATAAAAAGACAAAAGTAATATGTGTTTAGTGAAAAACTAACAAGTAAATACCAATACTAATAACTGAATTTACATTGTGACTTACGGGTTTTATAAAGCAAAACACCTACATCACTAACGACGGAAAAATAAAATGATCGCGACTATTCTTTTTTATCTCTTTGCAACCCTAACGGTGTTTGCTGGCCTGATGGTGATTAGCATGAAAAATCCGGTGCATTCCGTATTATTTCTGATTTTTGCATTTTTTAATGCAGCAGGTTTATTTGTGTTGTTGGGTGCTGAGTTTCTAGCCATGTTGTTGGTGATTGTATACGTGGGAGCAGTAGCGGTACTGTTCTTATTTGTGGTGATGATGTTGGACATCAATCTTTCACGTGCCCGCGAAGGGTTTATGCGCTATCTCCCTATTGGTGGTGCAGTTGCGGTGGCAATGCTTGTTGAGTTGATTGTGATGATCCGCTACTCAGTAGGTAAAAAAATGACACTAGTGGTAGAGTCGCCTATACCAACTGAAATTACAAATACGGAAGCGATTGGTCATTTGATATACACTGAATATGCTTATCTTTTTCAAATGGCAGGAGCAATCTTGTTAGTAGCAATGATTGGTGCAATAGTACTTACACTACGTCAACGCCCTGGCGTGCGTCGCCAATCCGCAATAAAACAAATTGGGCGCAAGCGCTCAGATTCCGTTGAAATCGTAAAAGTTCAATCAGGCAAAGGAGTATAGTGATGGAAGCAATTGGCTTATCGCATTATCTAATTCTGGCTGCCATTTTATTTACGCTTGGTGTTACAGGTATTTTTATTAACCGAAAAAACGTGATTACATTGTTGATGTCAATTGAACTAATGCTGCTTGCGGTAAACATCAATTTTGTAGCATTTTCTGCTTACCTACAGGATATGGTAGGTCAGGTTTTTACACTTTTTATT
>CAYGPX010000085.1:0-6706 GCA_964351935.1 uncultured Rickettsiales bacterium
CTATTAAGCTTTGCACCGATAATGCCGCAATGATTGCATGGGCCGGCATGGAACGTTTGAATGCAGGGTTTAGTTCGTCGCTTGATTTTGCACCAAAGGCACGTTGGCCACTTGAAATGCTAAAAGCCAGCTAAGCCACTTCAGCCGCATCATTGCTCTTGCTGCTATCTATCCAGCTATCTAAATCAGCTAGTGCACGTGTGCAATAAGCCGCCTTGCGTTCTTTTTTATTTACGCGATTTTCAAAATTCGGCATAAGACCAAAATTAATATTCATCGGTTGGAAAGTTTCAGCCTGAGCACCGCCCGTAATATGTGAAAGTAGTGAACCAAGCGCTGTGGTTGATGGTGGAAGTTTTGGCGTTTCGCCTTTTAATTCTGCTGCTGCAAATCGGCCTGCAAGTAAGCCTATTGAAGCGCTTTCAACATAACCTTCTACGCCTGTCACTTGTCCGGCAAAACGAATATGCGGATGTTTCTTTAAACGCAATGTTTCATCCAACAGCTCGGGGCTATTTATAAAGGTGTTACGGTGCATACCACCCAGTCTTGCAAATTCTGCTTTCTCCAATCCCGGAATTTTACGAAACACTTCGGCCTGCGCGCCATATTTTAATTTAGTTTGGAACCCTACAATATTATAAAGTGTACCCAGCTTATTATCTTGTCTAAGCTGCACTACGGCGTAGGCTTTTTCGTCCTTATGTGGATTAGTCAGCCCAACAGGTTTCATCGGCCCATAACGAAGTGTGTCCACTCCGCGTGATGCCATCACTTCAATTGGTAAACACCCTTCAAAATAAGGCGTGTTTTTTTCCCACTCTTTAAAATCGAGTTTCTCTGATTCTAACAAGGCCTCAATAAAATCGTAATACTGCGTTCGTGTCATTGGGCAGTTGATATAGTCCTTACCATTGCCACCCGGTCCCACTTTATCATAACGCGATTGAAACCATGCCGATGACATGTCTACTGATTCTCTATAAACAATCGGTGCAATAGCATCAAAAAATGCCAGATAGTCTTTTCCCGTGTATTTTAAAATAGATTCGGTCAGTGGTGCAGATGTCAGCGGACCGGTTGCAATAATAACACTGCCCCATTCTTTGGGCGGAACGGTTTTGATTTCTTCTCTTACAAGCGTTACATTGGGATGGTTCACTAATGCAGTTTGTACGGCTTGTGAAAAAATTTCACGATCAACCGCCAATGCACCACCTGCAGGAATTTTATGAATATCTGCCTCACGTAAAATAAGTGAGCCCATGCGTCGCATTTCTTCGTGCAACACACCAATAGCCGAGGCCGTAGCATCATCACTGCGAAACGAATTAGAACATACAAGCTCTGCCAAACCATCGGTTTGATGCGCTTCGGTTTTGCGCTCACCCTCACGCATTTCGTGCAAAGTTACCTTCACTCCAGCTTCTGCTGCTTGCCATGCCGCTTCTGAACCGGCAAGCCCGCCACCAATTATATGTAGTGTTTTTTCTGTCATATCACATTGTCTCTAATTCAAAGTGAAGGCCACTGCGCATACAGCACCTGCTTGAGCATAATCAAAATCGTTGCCTGAAATACACGATGCACCTGTAGCGACTGCTTCACCAATCGTAGGATTGCCATCATCTATTTTTAAGTCAACCTCATATGCCTCGTTGGTGGTGAGTGCTGCACCAGTACAGAGGTTGCTTGCATTCGCACCTACAAATAAAAGACTTACAAAAGAAGGGCGATTAGTAACGTATTGTGTAGAAGTATTTTTCTCAAACCCAAAGCCTGCACTTAAACCCAAACTTGAGCTAGGAACATTTATTCCAGGCGCGCAACCAGAACCAACCACCCCAGTGAAACTTGAGTCTATATTTCCTGCTAATGCCAAATGTTGCCAAGCCCGATAGCCTTCTTCAAGCCCTTCTATTGAGCCATCGCCATCGCCATTACACCCTGTTGGAGCTGCAGCATCCGTACCGCAATCTGAGCCAAAGAAACTAAATGCATTAGAGATATCACCCGGATAAGCATTATATTGCTGTCTAAAACTTTCCACCGCCGTGCGATATTTACTAACATCAGCAACCACGGAACGAATTTTAGCCGCATCCATAAGTGACTGGCCAGCAAAAACACCACCTGCAATTACCGCAATGATTGCAAGTACAATTGAAAGCTCGATAAGCGTAAAACCTGATTCTTCTTGAGATATTTTAGACATAGCACTTCTTCTTGATAAAAATAAATATAGAGCATGCTAGCGTTTTATGAACCATTTGTCGATAGGTGCAAGTTCCTATTTCTTAGGAAATTCCAACCCCATATCCTGATACATTTCCGGTCTATCTAACCAATCTTTTTTCACTTTTACAAATGTAAATAAATGCACTAACTGACCTAATGCGATATTAAGCTCACGACGTGCTTTTTCACCAACGCTACGAATTTGCGCACCACCTTTTCCAACAATAATTTGTTTCTGAGTTTCTCTGGTTACATAAATCACTACATGAATTTTAAGTGCGCCAGCCGCTGTTTCTTCAAGATGCTCAGTCATCACCGTTAGATGATATGGCAGTTCTTCGTGCAGCTGAATAAAAAGCTGCTCACGTACAATTTCTGCTGCAAGAAATCTGAGTGGCGCATCTGAAATTTGATCCGCCGGATAGTGCCATGGCCCTTGCGGAACTGCGCTTGCAAAATAATGTTTTATATCATCCACACCATCTTTCTTCAGAGCAGAGATCATAAAGGTGCGCTCAAATGCATAGCGCTCGTTAAGTTCTTTAGCAAGGGGAAGTAATTGCTGAGGCTTTACCGTATCTGATTTATTTAAGATTAAACATGCTTTTCCGGGATGATTCTCTAAAGAATCTAAAATCATTCGTGTGTTTTTACAAATACCTTTCTTGGCATCCACCACCAATGCTAATACATCGGCTTCACCCGCACCTTGCCACGCCGCATCTACTATTGCCCGCTCAAGCATTTGCTTTGGTGCAAAAATACCTGGCGTATCGATAAATACCAATTGGCTCGCACCTTCCACACAAATGCCCCGCACGATGTTACGTGTTGTTTGCACTTTGGGAGAAACAATTGAAACTTTATTTCCCACCAACGCATTCAACAGAGTTGATTTTCCAGCGTTAGGTGCACCTACTAAGGCAATAAATCCACAATGCATATTTTGTGGGTTTATTTCATTTACCTGATCTTTATCCATTTTCATTTCCTACTAATTTATCAAGCATAGAGGCTGCTGCTTTCTTTTCTGCAATTTTTTTTGAAGCACCCGTTGCTTGCACAGAAGCTTGCCCCGACACACATACTTCAATCGTAAAGATTGGTGCATGCGCCGGCCCTTCTGTTTTAATTGATTTATACTCAGGAATAGGAAACTTTCTGGCCTGAGCCCACTCCTGCAGTGCTGTTTTGGGATCTTTAGGCGGCGTTTTCATTGCCTGCGCTTTTAGCGTCCAGTGTTTTAAAATAAATTGTTTTACCGGTTCCAAACCACCATCAAGATACACCGCACCAATAATTGCTTCCATGGTGTTTTCAAGGTTACTGGCGTTATCACGCCCTCCTGTTTGTTCTTCTCCATCTGCCATAACAATATATTCGCCAATACCCAGCGCTCTGGAAATTTCTGTCACCGTTTCACCCCGCACCAACGCAGCATGACGCTTTGCAAGAGCACCTTCATTTTCATCAGGGAAAAGTGAAAATAAAAGTTCTGCAATAACTAAACCAAGCACACCATCACCTAAAAATTCTAGCCGCTCATAATTAAATATTTTTTGGCCTTCAAAATTTGAACGATTAAGGCTTGGATGTGTCAGCGCTTTTTCGAGTAGTTTCTGATTTGCAAACTGATGTTCAAGTATCTGCTCTAATGTGGCGAAGCTTTCCGTCATTCTTGTTCTTTCTCCAATAGGATAGAATGGAAAAAACGCTCTCCCCTTATGCCTGAAAACCACTGCCACACTTTCCAGAAAGGGGTTTCCAGTGAAAAGAAAACGCCTGTTTCTTTTCCAACTAAATATTTCTCATCCACATATCCCACTGCTTGCAGCACCCGGCTATCGGCTGAGTTATCACGATTATCACCCATGAAAAAATAGTGGCCATCGGGCACATGATATGTGTCTGTATTGTCTAAAGGCATGTTATCACCCTCATCCAACACATAATGTTTAACACCATTTGGTAGTGTTTCGATATAACGTGGAATGCGCTTTACCGAGCCTGAAATATCTTTTTGAATAAAGTCGTCCACACGTTCTTTGGGCACACGCTGGTTATTTATATATAGAACCCCATGCTTCATTTGTATTACATCACCGGGCATACCAATAAGGCGCTTGATATAATTTATGCTTGGCTGAGATGGAAGTTTAAACACAATCACATCGCCACGCTCTGGCTTATCTTCAAAAATACGCCCCTCAAAAGGTGGCAAACCAAACGGAAAGGAATAACGACTATAGCCGTAGCTTGGCTTAGACACAAAGATGTAGTCACCCTCAAGTAAGGTTGGCTTCATTGAACCTGAGGGAATATGAAATGGCTCATAGCCAAAGCTACGAAAAACAGTCGCCAGCAAGATTGCTATGATAAGAGAGCGCACCAGCTCCCAATTACCATCTTTATCTCGAGATTTAGATTTGTCTTTAAACATGAAGCAGGTTTTCTCCTGTCATTTCTTCTGGCTGTTCCAGCTGCAACAAGGCCAACATGGTTGGAGCAATGTCACATAACTTTCCATTCTCTAGCGAGAGCTTTTGTACCAACTTTCCAGCTACTAAAAATGGTACCGGCCCCGTTGTATGGGCTGTATGCGGCTGCTTAGTATCTTCATCCGTCATTTTTTCTGCGTTACCGTGATCTGCCGTTACAAGCAATACACCGCCTGCTTTTTCTACTGCATCAAACAATCGCCCTAGGCATTTATCCACGGCCTCAACTGCTTTTATCGCCGCTGATTTCACGCCCGTATGCCCTACCATATCCGTATTAGCATAGTTAACAATAATCACATCGAAGCTATCTTTTTCAATCGCATCTACTAGTTTATCTGTAAGCTCAGGCGCTGACATCTCAGGCTGCAAATCATACGTCGCCACCTTTGGTGAAGGCACTAATATGCGTTCCTCACCTTTTAGCTTTTCTTCTTTACCACCATTGAAAAAGAAAGTGACATGTGCGTATTTCTCTGTCTCAGCAATACGCAATTGTTTTTTACCTGCGTGAGATAAAACCTCACCCAAAATATTATTTAATTTTTGTGCCGGAAACAATGTGCGAAGCAATGGATTTAATTCTGCTGAATACTCTACCATCCCAAGGCTTGCAGCAAACTTAATTGTCTTATCGCGCTTAAATCCCTCAAAGGTTGGATCCAGTAACGAAGTTAGTAATTGACGGGCGCGATCTGAGCGGTAGTTCGCCATAATAATTCCGTCACCATCTTTCATCCCTTCATAGGATTCAATAGCAACCGGTAAAAGAAACTCATCTGTTTTTTGCTGTTGATAGCTTTGCTCTATCGCTTCACCCGCCGAAGGCATCTTTTCGCCTTTTGCTTCCACTATCACTTGATAGGCTTTTTCCACCCTATCCCAGCGATTATCTCTATCCATTGCGTAATAACGTCCACTCACAGTGGCAATAGAGACATCAGGAAAATCTGCAACAATCGATTCACATTTAGCTATATAGTCCCGCGCACTTGATGGTGGCGTATCACGACCGTCTGTTATTGCATGAATATATACTTTAATGCCTTCCGTTGCCAAAACACCTGCGAGTGCAATGACATGGCGTTCATGTGCGTGCACACCACCAGGAGACATCAACCCCACCAAATGACATGCTCCACCCGTCTTTTTTAATGACTCAGCAAATCGTATAAGCTCAGGGTTGCTTGCGAGCGCTCCTGTTCTTATGGAATGGTCAATACGTGGCAACTCTTGCATTACCACTCGG
Organism: uncultured Rickettsiales bacterium; assembly: GCA_964351935.1. Classification (GTDB taxonomy): domain Bacteria; phylum Pseudomonadota; class Alphaproteobacteria; order Rickettsiales; family CAYGPX01; genus CAYGPX01. The sequence goes on from CAYGPX010000085.1 coordinate 5,986, forward strand.
CCACTTCCAATATTCATATGTCCAACTTCCGAGTTCCCCATCTGCCCTTCGGGCAACCCTACAGCTTCACCTGAAGTTGCTAGCAAACTATGTGGATATTGACTGCTTAATGCATCCCACCGAGGTGTATTAGCTTCTAAAATAGCATTGTCATTCGTGCTTTCACTATGCCCCCATCCATCAAGGATACAAAGCACCAGTGGTCGCGGAGTTTTACTAACAAGAGGCTTGGCAGAAAGAGAAGACATAATTTATTTCACGGAAAGAATGGTTGTGTGCATAAAAAGACTGAGCTTTATATAGTAGATTAACAGCAATTTTGCAAATGCTTAAACTTAAAGCGCCACCACCGACGCGCTTATTTAAAGTATCACTTTCCTAGCGCGCCAAACACGTGATTCCCTAATCTCTCTAAGGCACCTTTCATCTTTTCATCATCCAGCGACGCGAGCATTTCATTCACTGCTTTCTTTCCATGTTCCGTCGCATCACTTGCAAGACCAGGAGGCAAAATTTGCTTCTTTTTATATCCCGGGCGCTGCACCCACTTTATTGCCCCGACTGCTTTATAGCCAAAATAAACTGCTATCTTTTCTAGCAGCACAGGCGCCATATACACAAGCTCTGTTGCCAAGCCGCTGTGATACACCTCAACATACAGCACACCATCGGTTTGGGAATGCATAGGAAATCGAATGCGCTGAACTGATGTGTGCACTGC
>CAYGPX010000086.1:0-6686 GCA_964351935.1 uncultured Rickettsiales bacterium
ACCTAGAGCATGCAGTCATCTCGGTATCTGAGACGCCCAACGCACAGGTATCAGGTTATCTTGACCAAAATATTATTGAGTATTTTGAAAACAATTCGGCAGCGAAGTTTTATGCAGAAGATCCATCATTCAAAATACAAAATGTAGTAGTTAACAGCCTTTCGTTAATTGGGAAAAGCACGCTTGGTCATCCTTACCTGGCATCACTTTATGGTGGTAAGGTCGCCGTAAGGAAAGACACAGAAACTAATGAGCTAGTTCCTGAAAAGGGGGTGTATGGTATTCAAGCCTCTGTTCCAAACTACAGTCACGAAGAAAAGAAACTTGATTTAATTACGCGTGGAACTCTGGTTATGGACTCAAAGCCTTATAGTATTGGTGGAGCAGCCATAAATTTTATATATGCAAGTTTCTTGAAGCACTCTAGCTTCTAGGCTCTGGTTTGAAATGATTTCAATCATTGTGCTATTTCGATTAAGTTCACTTAATATTTTACTAGAAACCTTCATGCTTAAAAAATGATCTGCTGAGATATTGGTGCGGCCAAAGTTAAGGTTTTAGCAAAAATAGAGTAGATTTAAGGAAGAAAAACAGCGGAGATAAAACGACAAAAACCGGAGGGTGGTGATCCGGGCGGGGTTCGAACCCGCGACAACCTGATTAAAAGTCAGGTGCTCTACCAGCTGAGCTACCGGATCATTAGATACTGAATCGTTTTTGATTCCGTAAAGATGTGGCGAAACATAAGGATAATCATCTCGCTCGTCAATCATTTAATTTGTTTTTTCTCCAGTTGTGCGCCAAATAGTAATTCTTAAAAGGCTGACTAGCCTTTTAATGTTTTTGAAAAGCTAGAAATTATTCGGGCTGATTAGTCATAAGTTATTACTTTTAAAGCAATTAAATATCAATTAAGGTGCCAAAAACGTGTTTGTAATACAACCTAAAGGCACTAATTAATGATAGCGGATGCACTAAAACAGAACTTTTTTCCTGTAAAAACGTTGTTGATTGCCATGGTTGCAACGCTCCTTACGCTGATTTGGTTGGGCGTGGCTTCGTTTAACGGCTATAGTATTCTACAAAATTCATTAGATCGTGATATCCATATTGCAGAGCTTCGTGGCTCAATACTTCATTTAGATGAAGTATTGACGATGTCAGCTCGTATGGCAGCGGTAACGAGTGATAAAAAGTGGATTGAGCGCTATAATCACTATGAACCAATCTTAGAGCAAAGCATTAAGCGAGCGATACTCCTTGCGCCTGAAGCATATCAAGGCGATGCAGCGGAAAGAACTGATAAAGCCAATATTGAATTGGTGGCGATGGAAAGAAAGGCATTTGCACTTGTTTTGGAAAATAAACTTCAGGAAGCCCAACAGTTGCTAGCAAGTGATGAATATGAAAACCATAAAAATATTTACAAAAGCGGTATGGATGATTTCGCAAGGCTTTTGAACGAGTCTGCTTCAAAAAACTTAGCTGAAGGTGCAAAGAACTCGTATTATATTCTGATTAATATTGGTTTTGTAAGTGTGTTCTTGTGTCTTATCTGGCTACTGGTGCTAAAGCATTTACGTAGCTGGAAGCGTGACGTGGAAGCCGCCCACTTGGCTGTAGAGCAGGCAAATCAAACAAAAGCAGAGTTTTTATACAGCATAACGCATGAATTGCGTACGCCAATGCATGCTATTTTACGCTTTTCAGAGAATGGTATTGATGAGTCGAAAAGTGGTAAACGAGGGCAGTTGCAGGAATATTTTGAAGATATTCATTTAAGCGGTAAACGCCTAACCCGATTAGTAGATAACTTGCTAGATATGTCGAAAATTGAAGTGGGTAAGGTGCAGTTGCATTTTGAGGAAGGCAGTGTTACCAATGCAGTAGAGCATGCTTTGAAAGAAGTGAGCATCCTCAGTAATGATAAAGATTTGTCTTTTATATTTAAAAAGACTGACGATCTTCCGGAAGTTTGGTTTGACCAAGATAAAATTATTCAGGTTATTATCAATCTTATCTCAAATGCTATTAAATTTTCTCCTAAAGGTGGGGTGATTACAGTGAGTGCTGAAGTTTCGTCTATCGGCAATGATAATATAGGAACTGCTGTAAAGTTATCAGTAGCAGATGAAGGTGAGGGGGTTCACCAAGATGAAATAGGGATTATTTTTGAAAAATACACCCAAAGTAGCCTCAATAAACGTAAAGAAAAAGGTGCAGGTTTGGGATTAGCAATTTCTAAACAAGTGGTTGAATTACATAATGGCTATATTTGGGCAGAAAATAAACCAGAAGGGGGTGGTGCTGTTTTTAGCTTTACTATTCCGCTTATTCAGGAGGTTTACGATAATTAACTCAAGGCTAAAAATAATACAGTATAGGTGGTTAAAAAGCGGCTTTTTGTCTTAAGTGGAGATAATATGTCTTTTTTATAATAAACTAGTTGACAGCATGGGGTGTTCTGCGATATTAAGCATCCTCTTTTTAAGAATAATTAGCGTTAGAAAACAGGCGGTTTGACTAATGAAAACGTACTCGGTTAAGAGTTCCGAAGTGGAAAGAAAGTGGCATTTAATTGACGCAAATGGCTTAGTGCTTGGGCGTTTGGCTGCAGAAGTTTCAAAAATTTTGCGTGGAAAGCACAAGCCGTGCTACACGCCTCATGTGGATTGCGGTGACTATGTTGTTATCGTCAATGCTGAAAAAGTGCATTTGACCGGTAATAAACTTAGTGACAAGACCTTCTTCTGGCACACAGGTCACCCTGGTGGTATTAAGGAGCGTACAGCTGATAAGACACTTTCAGGTAAGTTTCCTGAACGTCTTATTCAAAAAGCTGTTGAGCGTATGATTGCTCGTCGTCGTGCATCACTTGGTTCACAGCAGCTTAGTAAATTGTTTGTATATGCTGGTGAAGAGCATCCACACACAGCGCAAAAGCCTGTGAAGTTGGATTTGGCTGCGCGTAACGCTAAGAATGAGAAGAGGTAGTAAGCATGACTGCAGAAGTTGCTCAAGTAGAAATTAAAGAACCTAAGATTGATTCTCTTGGTCGTTCTTACGGTACAGGTCGTAGAAAAGAATCTTCTGCACGCGTATGGGTGAAGAAGGGTAAAGGAAAGATCATCGTAAACAAAAAAGATGTGACTGGATATTTTGTGCGTCCAGTATTGCGTATGATTATTAATCAGCCTTTCGCTGCTACACAGACAGAAGGTCAGTTTGATATTTATTGTACCGTTACCGGTGGTGGGGCTTCAGGTCAAGCTGGTGCTATCCGTCATGGTATTGCTCGCGCACTTGATGCCTATAACCCTTCGCTACACTCTGTGTTGCGTAAAGGTGGCTTCTTAACACGTGACAGTCGTGCGGTTGAACGTAAGAAATATGGTAAAGCGAAAGCTCGCCGTAGCTTCCAGTTCTCTAAACGTTAGGCGACGTACTACAGTTGGAATATACGAAAAGGCGTCCCGTTTGTGGACGCCTTTTTTTGTTAAATTATTGCTAAGGAGTCAAAAAGATGACCATCAATGCAACGATTATAGGCGCAAGCGGTTATACCGGAGCGGAATTGGTGCGGCTGCTTTCAAGCCATGCGGAAGTGAATATTGTATCGCTTGTGGCTGAAAGCAATGCAGGAAAGCCTATGGGAAGTATTTATCCTCATTTGAACATCTATAACCTGCCTGATTTAATAACGCTAACACAAGTGAATTGGAAAGATATTCACGTTGCTTTTTGTTGTTTGCCACATGCAACATCACAGGAAGTTATTTTGCAAATACCAGAGCATGTGAAAGTGATTGATCTTTCGGCTGATTTTAGACTCTTTGATATAGAAGAGTATGCAAAATGGTATGGTCACACACATCAAGCGCCAGAGCTTCAGAAAGAGGCGGTTTATGGTCTGAGCGAACACGCGCGCGATGCCATAAGAAAAGCAAGAATTGTTGCATGCCCTGGCTGCTATCCTACTTCGGCTAGTTTGCCACTGGTGCCACTTTTGAAAGCTGGTTTGATTGAGGCGGAAGGCATTATTATTGACTCTAAATCAGGTATTACAGGCGCTGGGCGTTCGGCGAAAGTGGATAATTTATTCGCTGAAATCAACGAGGGTGTGAAAGCTTATGGTGTATGTAACCACCGTCATATCGCCGAAATGGAGCAAACATTTTCAAACGTAGTAGGCAAACAGGTGTATGTGCATTTTACGCCTCAAGTAGTGCCAATGAATCGGGGGATACTTTCTAACGTTTATGTGAAACCAAAGAAAGGCGTTACGGCAGAAAAAATTCGCGAAACACTGGTTAATTGTTATAAAGACGAGCCTTTTGTGTTTGTGTTGAACGAGGGGCAATATCCTTCCACGCGTCATGTGCAGGGCACAAATGCCAATATCATTGCGGTTTCAAAAGGCAGAACGGATGACGTGGTGGTGTTGACTTCGGTGATTGATAATCTGGTAAAGGGTGCTTCAGGGCAGGCCGTACAAAACATGAATATTATGTTTGGCTTAAAAGAAACACTAGGGCTTGAACAGCTTCCTGTATATCCTTAAGTGAACCATAGTTAGTAGAAGGTAGATCGATGCGTTTTCCCGCTTATAAAGGTAAATCTCCGAAAATTGCAAACGATGCATTTGTAGCACCAAGTGCCGATATTATCGGTGATGTGGAAATTGGCAGTGAGTGCGGCATTTGGTATGGCGTGGTGATTCGTGGTGATGTGGCTGAAGTTCGCGTTGGTGCGCGCACTAACATTCAAGATGGCACGGTTATTCACGTGACACGCAATGGCCATCCAACCATTATTGGTGAAGGGGTAACGATTGGCCACCAAGCCTTGCTGCATGCATGCAAATTAGAAGATGGCTGCTTTGTTGGTATGGGGGCAACCATTATGGATGATGTGGTGGTTGAAACAGGCGCAATGGTGGCAGCAGGTGCTGTAGTCACACCACGTAAGCGCATCCCAAAAGGGCAGATATGGGCAGGTAATCCTGCAAAATACTTTCGTGATTTAACACAGAAAGAAGCTGATTTTATAAAAATATCAGAGCAGAACTACGTCAAGCATGTGCATGAATATCTCGAAATTTATAAAGACGAGAAATAATCACCCGACGCGATTTGCAAAATCTTCATAGCTAAAGCGTTTTAAAAGTTGGTAGCTTCCATCTTTTTTAAGTAGCCCAAGGTCTGGCAGTGGAATGCCGTTGAAGGTGGTGTTTTTCACAAAGCTATACTGCGCCATATCTAGAAAGACAAGCTTATCGCCCACTTTTAGCGGTGTATCAAAGCTATAATCATCGATAATATCTCCCGCTAAACAGGTGCGCCCTGCAAGTTGATAGGTATATGGTTTTTCACCATCTATCCCAGCACCAATAATGTTGGGACGGTAGGGCATTTCTAATACATCGGGCATATGTGCAGTGGCTGAGGCGTCAATGAGGGCAATTTTCTTGCCGCCATTTTCAACAATATCCAACACAGTGCTAACAAGATAGCCTGCGTTTAATACAACTGCGCCACCTGGCTCAAAAAACACTTGAATATCAAATTTTTGTTTGAATTTCTTTATCGCTTTTATGAGCGTATTCGTTTGATAGTTTTGGTGGGTGATAAAATGCCCGCCACCAAAATTGACCCACTTCATTTTAGGGAGTAACTCAGCATAATCGCGCGCAACGGTTTCAATCAGCGCTATTGAATCTTCATGCATATTTTCACATAGAATATGAAAATGCAGCCCCTCAATGCCATTTAAATTAACGCCTTCAAGGTCAGCGCGTTTAATGCCTAGGCGAGAGCAAGGAGAGCAGGGGTTATAGAGTGTGGTACCAGCCAGCGAAAGCTCGGGGTTGATGCGCAGGCCAACGCTTATATGCTGCGTTTTATCGCGGTAGCGATGCCATTGCGACAGTGAGTTGTAAGTGATATGCGAGGCAATGGGCAGTAGGGCTTCTATTTCCCCGTCGTCAAATGCAGGTGAATAGACATGGGTTTCTTTTCCAAAGTGCTCAGCACCAAGGCGGGCTTCAAAAATTCCGCTACAGGTGGTGCCATCAAGATATTTAGCAATATGCTTGAGCACAGTACTGTTTGAAAAAGCCTTCAGTGCCATCAAAATATTACAGCCTGATTCAGCCTTTACACGTGCAAGTAGCTGCAGATTGCGCTCTTGCGCAGCTTCATCAAACACATAAGCTGGTGTTTGTATATCAGCAAGTGGCAGGTTAGCCACCATATTATGCCGCCACCGGATCTGCTTTTTCTGCCGTCACAGGAAGCTCTTGCACGTGCCATGGTAAGCCTTGCTTAGCAAGCTCTTCAAGGAAAGGCTCAGGGTTAAGCTGTTCAACATTAAACACGCCCTTGCCATCCCAGAGTTTTTTAGCCGCCATGATGGCACCCGTAGCCGCAGGAACACCCGTGGTATAAGAAACCGCCTGTGCATTAACTTCCTTAAAGCTGTGCTCGTGGTCACACACGTTATAGATAATTACTTTTTTACGTTTGCCATCTTTAAGTCCTTCAATAATGCAGCCGATGGAAGTTTTGCCGGTGTAGCCATCAGCCAATGAGGAAGGCTCAGGCAGAAGTGCTTTTAAGAATTGTAGTGGAACAATTTCTTTTCCTTCGTAAATGATTGGATCAATACGCGTCATGCCTACATTTTCA